>JBEAVX010000338.1:0-7684 GCA_041160755.1 Pseudomonadota bacterium | reverse complement strand
CGCCTCCAGCACTCCTACCACCTCGCGGTGCTCCTCGATGAGCGGCGCAAGAAGCTCCACCGCACCCTGGCGCGCTCCAAGTCCCGGCGCCGCAAAGACAACAACGAGCAGCGCCTCGCCGCCACCGAAGAGGCGCTGTTTCAGCTCCTCATGACGGTGGAGATCGAGAAGACGCGGATGCAGCGCTGGTCTCGGGCCCTGCACGACGCCTGGCGCGACATCGCCCGGCACGAGGCCGAGATCAACAAGGTCGCCCGCGAGGCCATGGTGCCCGTGCGTGACCTGCGCCGGTCCATCCGGAAGGTGCGCCGCGCCCAAGGCGACGTCGGCAAGAAGGTCATCGCCCAGACCGGCCTCGGCGCCGAGGTGTGGCGTGAGTTCGACAGCCGCGTTCGCCGTGAGCTGCGCCGCATCCGCAAGCTTGAGGAGACGGTGTTCACCGAGCGCAACGACCTCCGCGCCATCGCGACGGAGCTGCGCAAGGCCGAGGCCAAGGCCGAGGCGGCGAAGTGTGAGCTGGTCGAGGCCAACCTGCGCTTGGTGGTCTCGATCGCCAAGAAGTACACCAACCGAGGCTTGCAGTTCCTGGATCTCATCCAGGAGGGCAACATCGGCTTGATGAAGGCCGTCGAGAAGTTCGAGTACCGCCGGGGCTACAAGTTCTCCACCTACGCGACATGGTGGATTCGCCAGGCGATCACCCGCGCCATCGCCGATCAAGCCCGGACGATCCGCATCCCCGTGCACATGATCGAGACGATCAACAAGCTCGTGCGCACCAGCCGCTACCTCACCCAAGAGATCGGCCGGGAGCCCACGCCTGAAGAGATCGCCGAGAAGATGGAGCTGCCCGTCGACAAGGTGCGGAAGATCCTCAAGATCGCCAAGGAGCCCATCTCCTTGGAGACGCCGATTGGTGAGGAGGACGACTCGCACCTCGGCGACTTCATCGAGGACAAGAACATCCCCAGCCCCTCGGACAACCTCGTCAACGGCAACCTCATCGAGCAGACTCGGAAGGTGTTGGCGACCCTCTCCCCCCGTGAGGAGCGGGTGCTGCGGATGCGTTTTGGCATCGGCGAGCGCTCGGACCACACGCTTGAGGAGGTCGGCCAAGACTTCGACGTCACGCGCGAGCGGATCCGCCAGATCGAGGCCAAGGCGCTGCGGAAGCTCCGTCACTCGACGCGCTCCAAACGTCTTCGGAGCTACATGGAGGGCTGACCGCCGCCGGTCAGCGCCTCGCCGCGCCGGATGCGCGTCTGGGCCTATAGCTCAGCGGTCAGAGCACCCGGCTCATACCCGGAGTGTCCCAGGTTCAAATCCTGGTGGGCCCATCCCTAAAACGCCCGCCTCCCGAAGCCTCGGGGGGCGGGCTTTGTTTTGGGGGAGGCCGGCGTCAGCGAAGAGGTGCGTTTAGGTCGTTTAGAGTTGCGTTTGGGTCGTTTAGTGGGTACACTTGAGCTCGGAGGACCTCATGAGCTCCCTCTTCCCAACCAGCGCGCTCAACCTGCTCAAGATTCAGACGCCGCCCTCCGAGGTCGCGTCGCTCGCATCGCTCTACGCGTCCTCCACGGGCGTGCTCAGCGAGGGTCCGTCGCAGATGTACGGCCCCCCGCCCGGCCAAATGCAGATCACGATCCCCACCTTCCTCGCGACGCCGATCGCGCAGATGATCCAGCTTCTCCACCAAGGCGAGACGCTGCACGTCGTGACCGAGGACGCTCTGCTGACCACGCAGCAGGCCGCCGATCTCCTCGGCGTCTCTCGGCAGTACCTCGTGCGGGTGCTCGACTCGGGGCAGCTCCCGTTCTCGCGCACGGGCACCCATCGGCGTGTGCGCGCGGTGGATGTTCTTGAGTTCAAACGCCGCCGTGACCGGACCCGTCAGGCCCTCGACAACCTCACCCAGCTCTCCCAAGAGGTCGGCGGCTACGGCGAAATGGACCGGACCGATGAGTGATCCGCATCACGCCCTCGACCTCGGTGTTGCTCGATGCCAACGTCTTGTACCCGTTCACCCTTCGCGACACGCTCTTGCGCGCGGCGGATCGGGCCTTCTTTCAGCCGCGCTGGACGGATGAGATCCTGGATGAGGTGACGCGCAACCTCACGAAGAACGTCCAGGTGACGCCCTCCCAAGCCCGCCGCCTGGCTGCGCAGATGAATCTGGCCTTCCCTGCGGCGCGTGTGGAGGGCTACCAACATCGAATCCCGAGGATGCCCAACGAGGCCAAAGACCGCCACGTCGCGGCGGCCGCGGCGCACGCGGGCTGCGCCCTCATCATGACGAACAACTTGCGCGACTTTAAGCCGCTCCCGCCGGGGTTAGCGGCGGTGAACCCTGACGAGTTCCTATGCGTGTTGCATGAACGGTTCGGGGATGAGCTGATCTCGATCTTGGAGGAGCAGGCGAGCGCGTTGAGGAACCCGCCCCGCACCCTGGACGACGTGCTAAAGGGGCTGCGCTCCGTGGTTCCGCGCTTCGTGGAGCGCGCGCAGAGCCGCCTCTCGGCGCGCCTGCACACCCCACACCCTGTCCTCCTCCTCCGCTCCCCAGTGAACCATGTCCCGTCGTGAGCTGCTCGGCGTCGCTGTGATGGTCTTGCTCGTGTTCGGGCTCACCCTCGCGCTCCTTCTGCCCAGGGGGGAGCTGGCGCCGCCGCCGCCGGATGTGGTGGAGGTGCCCGAGGCCGAGGCCCCCGCCGCGCCGCCGCCGCGCCCGCTCACCTGGAAGGACGGCGCGCGGGTGATGATCCCGCCGCCGCCGAATCGTGCGCCCCGGGCCCCGACGACGCTATTGGACAACGACAGCGCCCGGCTCGCCTTCGCCGCGGTGATGCCGCCGATGCGCGCTTGTCTGGTGGACTGGACGGTCATCGACCCCAACGTCGCCGGGCATGTGCTCGTCGAGCTGCGCCTGGGGGCCATGGGGCTCGTCGCCGCCGACATCCTGGACCACGACGCCGCGCCGCCGGAGGTGCTCGACTGCCTCGGGGACGCGCTGTACAACGCCGACTGGCCCGCGCCGGCTGAGGGGGAGGCCATCGTGAAGTACCCCTTCACCTTCCTCAACGTCACCTCGCCCCCGGAGGACGTGCCGATCGACGATGAAGATGGCGCAGAAGACGAGGACCAAGCGGATGAATGAGCAAGATCGCCTCGACGTGCTCAGCCGCTTGCCCGAGTCGCTGCGCCCCCTCGCCGCCCATGTGCCCGCCCGCCGGGTGCAGCTCGCCTTGGACCTCGTCGATCGCCGCCTGAACGGCCTCACGGTGATGTCGGAGGCGATCACCCGCCGCCACAACATGAGCGCGATCTTACGCAGCGCCGAGGCCTTCGGGCTGCACGACGCCCACCTCATCACCGACACCTTCAACCCCAGCGTCGGCGCGGCCAAAGGGGCCGAGCGTTGGCTGGAGATCACCCTGCACGCCCGGGCGTCGGAGTGTTTCGCCGCGCTGCGCGCCCAAGGCTTCCGCTGCTACATCGCCGACTTCACCGAGGACGCGCGCTCGCCGGATGACGTGGACGTGTCCACCCCCCTCGCCGTGCTGTTCGGCAGCGAGCTCATGGGCGTGAGCGAAGAGGCCCGGGCGATGGCCGACGGCGTCGTGATGATCCCGATGCGGGGCCTCACCCAGAGCCTCAACGTGAGCGCGGCGGCCTCGGTGATCTTGCACCGGCTCTCGACCCGCCGCGCCTTGGTGCCCGGGGCCATCGGCATCTACGGCGAGGCCCGGGAGCGCTTCTTGCGGCGCACCTTGGAGCGGGAGCACGACCGGCGCGTCGCCGAGCAGGCCTGGTGGGGCACGGATGATGAGGGCCAAGGCGACGAAGGCAAGGCCGACGAGGCCTAGAGTCCGTGCAGCACGCCGTCTGCGTGGCGCAGGAGCAGGTCGCGCACCACGCCCGGGTGGGTGATCGGGCCCATGTGGCCGATGCCCTCCAGCTCGATCACCTCAGCGTGGGGGTTCACCGCCGCGAGGCCTTGGGTCATCGCCCGAGACGCCCGGGTGGTGCGCTCACCGAAGACCAAGGTGAGCGGCGCGCTCATCCGTAGGTCCGAGAAGCGACCGGCGGAGAAGAAGCACGACCGCACCTCCTGCACCATCTTCCACGACAGCGCCCGGGTGGCAGCCTTCACCGGCTCGGGCATCCCCCGCCAGGCGCCGGGGTGGTTCCAGTAGTCGATGAACAGCTCCAGCCACTCGTCGCCGCCCAGACGCGCCTCGTCGGTCAAGAACCAAGGGTGGTTCACGAAGCCCCGCACCTCGGCTTGAACCTCGGGATCCAAGACCACGTCGTCGTGCAGGAGCGCCCCGAAGACCACGGGCTCGTAGAGGAACAACGAGCGCACCTTGGGGCCCAAGGCCCGGGCGACGTGTAAGGCCACCAGCGCGCCGTAGGAGTGGCCGACGAGGTGAACGCCCTGGACCCCGGGCGGCAAGGCGTCGAGGGCCTGGGCGGCGTCCTCCTCGGCTCGGCAGGTGACCCCACGGGGCAGAGGCGCGTTCGGCGGGTAGCCGATGTGCGCGGGCGCGAGGCCCACCGCGCCGCCAAAGGCCGCCGGGGGCACCCGACGCCACATCGCCGGGGTCGTGCCCGTCGAGTGAAGGTACAGCACACGCTCATCACCGCGCTGCTCAGGGGCCTGGGACATCGCTCCTCCGACGCGGTCGTCGCCGCGCCCCCAAGAGGTGCCCCCGCGAGGCGCCCAGGTCAAGGGGCGACGGGGGGCGGCGCGGTCAGAGCGCGGCGATGTTCACCGCTCCCAAGGCCAACGGCGCCATGGCTGGGGCGAGCTGACCCGCCAAGATCCGAGCTTGTTCGCGGATCTCGGGCACGGCGGTGGACTCCCAGCGCGCGGGCTTGCGGAGCGGCCCGAGGAGCCACAGCCCCGGCGTCGGGCGCCCGGTGGATCCCAAGGCCGCGCCGTCGTCGGACGAGCGATACCCCAGGCCCAAGGCGTCTCGGGCGACGTGCCCTCGGGAGAGCAGGCGCACACACAGCGGCCCGGCCTCAGCGTCGTGAACGTCTCCCGGCCCCGTCGCCACGACGATGTGGTCCACCACGCGGCGCTCGATGGCGGCGCTCCCTCGGCGGGAGAGGCGCAGGGCCACGCCGCCTTCGGCGCGCTCGACGGAGAGCAGCCGCCCGGCGATCACGTCGAGCTGGCCGACCTGTCTGAGCGCTCGCACATAGGCCAAGGCTGGGTCTGGGGCGCGGTGGCGGTGGACCTCCCAATACGGCCGCACATGCCGCAAGAAGCGCGCGCGCTCCTCGACCGGGAGGCGGCGCCACAGCGCCGGGACGTGGTGCCGCAGCCCGTCGATCACCGTCGTCCAGGGTCGCCCCTCGGCCTCCGCCGTCTTCACCATCGAGCGCACCAGACGCAGCAGCCCCAAGGCGTCGTTGGGGCTCGTCACGGGCCAAGGCACGGGCTCACCGCGCGCGCCGTGGGGCCGAGGGAGCAGGCCCCGGCGTGAGCTGGCCAAGATCGGCCCCTCGTGACGCCGGGCGCGCAGCACGGCGAGGGTGTCCAAGAAGGTGAGCCCGGTGCCCAGCACAAAGACGCGGTCCTCGGGGCCGATCCGGTCCAGGGCCCCCGGGCGCCAGGGCTCGGTGAGCACGCTGAGCCCTTGGCGCCGCGCCGCCTTGAGCGCCGTCGGCAAGCTCGGCGCGGGGTTGCCGGTCGCCAACACGACCCCATCGACGTGCAGGCGCGCGCCGCTCGCCAGGCTCACCCGCCACAGGCTCCCGACGGGGGTGGCGTCGACGACCTCATCGTGGACCCGCCGCACATGGGGGCCCGCCGTCGCCAGCGCCGCCCGCAGATACCGCCCATAGAGCGCGCGAGGGGCGTAGTCGTCGGGATGAACCGCCTCGCCTTGGGCTTGGGCCCAGCGAACAAAGTCCGAAGGATCCGACGCCAAGATCGACATGCGGCCCGCGGGCACGTTGAGCAGGGCGTTGGGGTCGGCGTCATAGGCCGCGCCGAGGCCCGCGACGGGGGCGCGCTCGATGATGAGCAGGTTCGCGGCGGAGGGGGAGGTGGCCCGGGCCAAGGCCACGGCGCTCGCGCCTCCGCCGACGACGGCGATGGTGGGGAGCGCCGAGCGCGCGCTCAGCGGCGGGGAGTAGGCGTGCAGCGTCACGAGCGGCACGTCGCCGTCCGTGGCCAGCTCGTGCCAGCCGCCGGGCGCGGCTTCAGCGACCTCGCCGACGTGGTGGGTGCTCGCCAAGAGGCCGCTCGGCCCCAGCGCGGCCGCGCCGACCCAGCGCTCCGACGCGGCTCCTTGAAGCACACGAAACGCACAATTGGACTCACCGTGGCCATGGAGCGCCGCGCGTTGACCAGGCAGCCAGCCGATGATCACCAGCTCGACATGATCGTCGCGGTACAGCACCCGACGGCAGCGCGACTCGGCGGTGAAGCGCGCCAGGGGGCAGGCCGCCTCGACGAGCCCCGGGCGGGTGAGCAGGCCCCGCAGCGTCGTGAGGTCCGCCACGCCGGGGAGCGCGCCCAAGGCGTCGATCAGCTCGGAGAGCGGGCCATCGCTCGGCAAGCCGAGGGCAGGGTCACGGCCAACACGCAGCGCAGAGAGAAGCTCCATCTCGCCTCCTGACGATTGAGAAGAATCCCCCGCGTCGTGCGCCTGATGTGCTCGGAGACGATTTAGGCCAGAGGCCCCGCAAGAGTCCGAGAGGAAGACGCGATGACCCCATCCGCACACGACGCAGGGAGCGAGCCCCACACGCAAGCTCCGTGCCACGGCGGGATCGGCCTCTACGCCCTCGCCAGGGCCGTCCACCCCACCACGCGGCCCGCCAAGCCCCACGAGATTCCGTGGCCTCGTGGGCCTCAGCCCTCAAACACCCAGTCAAAGCTCGCCGAGATGGCGTCGTGGTCGCTCATCGGCACGCCGTCCTCGTCCCAGAACGCGGGCTCCACCGCCCAGGCCGTCGGGGTGAGGGTCAAGCCGCCGCCGTCGCGCCAGAGGATGCGGTCGATGCGGCCCGGCTCGGCGCAGCCCAAGGCCACGCAGGTCTCGGTGAGGCCGCCACCCTCGATGAGCCGGGTGATGAGCGGCAGGTCGGGGGCGTCGTAGTCGGAGAGGTTGGTGTCGCCCATGAAGATCACCGCCCGGCCCGCGGAGAGCCGCTCAAACGCCGAGACGAGCTGCTCGACCTGCTCGGCGCGGGCGAGGTTGTCCTCTTCGCCGGAGCCCGCCTCCATGTGGGTGTTGTAGACGTCTACCTCGCCGTCGCCCAGGCGCAGGCGCAGGACCTCAAACCCTTTGGACGCGAGGCAGTCTGACGCGCCCTCAAAGACGCCGTAGCAGCTCGTGTAGTGCTCGCCGAGGCCCTCGACCAGCTCCAGGCGGCTCAAGGCGGCGAGGCCCGGGCCATACACACGGTCAGGGAGCATCTCATCAAACCGGTGGCGCCAGCCGTGGGTCGCCTCGCCGACGAGGGTGGCGTGGAGGTCGTCGTCGAAGTCCTCTTGCAGCCCGACGACGTCAAAGCCGTTGAGCAAAGGCGCGATGAGCGCCATCCGCGCGGCGGTGTCGTCGCCGGTGATCTCCGGCGGCAGGCCATGCACGTTGTAGGTGAGCGTGGTGAAGCGCCCCTCGGTGGGGGCAGGCGCCACCACTGGGGTCTCGGGGGCGCAGGCGACGAT
>JBEAVX010000288.1:0-14552 GCA_041160755.1 Pseudomonadota bacterium | reverse complement strand
CAGTTTCGGGAGGTGCTGCGCGCGCAGCGGCTGAGCGTGCTCGACGATCTGGGCTTGGAGAAGGCGCTCCAGCAGCTCGCGCACCGCTCGACCACGAAGCTCGACCTCCCCTGCGCGCTGCGGCTCGACCTCCCCCCCCGTGAGCTCGATCCAGAGCTGGAGCTGATCGTGTATCGCTGCGTGCAGGAGGGGATCACCAACGCCGCGAAGCACGCCCGCGCGACCCGGCTGCAGGTCGAGGTCATCGTCTCCGAGGGCGAGCTCGTCGCGACGGTGACCGACGACGGCGTAGGCCTCGGGGCCACAGGCGGGCAGGGCTTCGGCCTTCTCGGGGTCCGGGAGCGTGTGGTGGCCGCGCGTGGCGCTTTCGAGGTCGGCGCGCACCCCGGGGGCGGGACGCGCCTAGGTATCCGCCTGCCCCTGCCCCTGCCCCGAGGAGAGCCATCGTGATCCGTGTGTTCCTGGTAGACGATCACGCGCTGGTGCGCGCCGGCATGGCCGCGCTGCTTGGGGACGAGCCCGACATCGAGGTGGTGGGGCAGGCCAGCGGCGGCTGGCAGGCGCTGCGCGCGCTCGGCGACCTGGAGCTTCAGGTGGACGTCGTGCTGCTGGACATCTCCATGCCCCAGCTCAACGGCCTGGAGGTGCTGCGTAAGCTGCGCGCGCTTCGGCCCAGCGTGGCGATCCTCGCGGTGTCGATGTACTCGGAGCAGGAGTACGGGCGCGCCTTTCAGGAGGAGGGGGCCGCCGGCTATCTGTGTAAGGACGAGACCGACAAGGAGCTTCTGTTGGCCGTGCGCGCCATCCACAGCGGTCGCTCCTACTTCTCTCGTAAGCTCAGCCAGCGCCCCGAGCCCACCTTGCCCCATCACGCCCTCTCGCCCCGAGAGCTCCAGGTCTTCCTGCTCATCCTGGACGGACGACAGACCACAGACATCGCCGCCGAGCTGAACCTGGGCATCAGCACGGTGAGCACCTACCTCAAGAGCATCCGAGAGAAGCTGAACGTAAGCGGCGTGGCGGAGATCGTGCGTTATGCCCACCGCCATGGGCTGGTGTCCTGAGCGGGTCGAAGTTTCTCTATCCCCCCACCCGAACTCCTTCGAGTTCACTTAGAACGCCGCATCAGCTAGGTTCATCGGGCAGCACCGACCCCCCTCGGAGCGCGCGAGGACCCGCTGATGACCACCGAACTTGTTCCCATCGTGCCCCGCTGGGGCAGCTTCGTGCAGTGCCTACAGGCGCACGCCGCAGATCGGCCCGAGGCGCTCGCGCTCTATGAGCTGGCGGGCCTGCGCGACTTGCGCGCCTCCCTGAGCTTCTCCGCGCTGGATCGGCGGGCCAAGGCCGTCGCCGCCCGTCTCCAGGCCTTGGGCGCCGGCGGCCAGCGGGTGCTGCTGGTGCTGGACAATGACCTCCACTACCTCATCTCTTTCTTGGGATGCGGCTATGCCGGCTCGGTGGCCGTCAACCTGCTGCCCCCCAAGAAGCCCAAACACATGGCGCGCATCGCCCACGTCGCGCGAGACTGTGACGCGTCGGTGGTGCTGCTCAGCCGCCGCCTCGCCGCCTCCTTCAAGGCCGAGATGAGCGCGCAGCTCGGTCTTGAGGCCCTCATCACCGTCGTGGCCGAGGACATCGGCGAGGAGGAGGCCAAAGGTTATCTGCCCACCACGCCCGACACCCATGACGTCTGTTTTATCCAATACACCTCGGGCTCTACGGGAGAGCCCCGGGGCGTGATGGTCAGCCACAACAACCTCATCATGAACTGCGCGACGATGCAGCGTATGTTCGCGTTGGGTGTGGAGGACCACGCGCTCAACTGGATGCCTCTGTATCACGATCTAGGGCTGATCATCGGTCACCTGCTGCCGCTCTATTGTGGGTTTCCGTCGGGGCTCGCTGATCCACTTAGCTTTATCAAGCACCCCATCCGTTGGTTGAAGGCCATCTCTGAGCGGCGCGTGACCTTCGCCGGGGGCCCCAACTTCGCCTACGATCTCTGCCTCGACACCCTCGACCCCGCCGAGCTCCAGGGCCTCGACCTGTCCTGCTGGCAGGTGGCGTACAACGGCGCCGAGCACGTGCGCAGCCGGACGGTCGCGGCCTTCGCCCAGACCTTCGCGCACCTCGGCTTCCAGCCCACCGCCACGGGCCCCACCTACGGGCTAGCCGAGTTCACCCTGGTGGTGACCACCAAACCCAGGGGCGAGCTGCCGAGCGTGCGTGATCTGGACGCCGAGGCCTTGGCCCGGGGCGAGATCCGCCCTGCCGTCGAGGGCGCCCGCAGCGTGACCGTGGTGAGCAGCGGGCACCCGGGGCCGGGCACGACGATCTGTATCGTAGACCCCGACACAGAGCTGCCCGTCGCCGCCGACCGCGTGGGTGAGATCTGGGTGGCGGGGGCCAGCATCGCCCAGGGCTACTGGGGCAAAGAAGAGGCCTCTGAGCGCACCTTTCGCGCGAGGCTACCCGACGACACCCGGCCCTGGCTGCGCACGGGGGATCTGGGCTTCTTGGACGGCCCGAATCTGTACGTCACCGGCCGCTCCAAGGACGTGATCATCATCTGCGGCGTCAACCACTACCCGCAGGACATCGAGGAGACGGTCGAGCGCGCCCACGCCGCCATCCGGCCCAACTTCGTGATGGCCTTCGCGGATCAGATCGACGGCGAGGAGGTGCTGGTGCTGGTGGCCGAGCTGCGGCGCGGCGAGGCCGAGGGCCTCGACCTGTCGTCCCTGGCGGACCCGATCTTCCGGGCCGTCGCCCGGGAGCACGAGATCACGGCGCGAGAGGTGCATTTTGTCCACCACGGGCAGGTGCCCAAGACCACGAGCGGCAAGCTCCAGCGCTCCCACTGCCGCGCGCTCCTGCGGGCGGGGCAGCTTGAGATCCACGGCTCGTTCCGGCGGGGAGGTGCACGATGAGCGGCTCCTCTGTGCAGAGCTTCGTTGCCCTGCTGGAGCGCGCGGCGAAGGCCTCGCCCGAGCGTGTGGCCTGGCGCTTCTTCGACGAGCTGGGCCGCCCCACCGACTCCTTGGCCCTGGGGCCGCTCCTCTGGACCAGCCAGCGGCTCGCGGCCTTGATCACCGCGGCCTGTGTGCCGGACGACGACGAGGCGCCCCTGGTGATGCTGTGCGCCGGGCCGGGCTCTGAGCACGTCTTGGGCCTCTTGGGCTGCTGGATGGCCGGCGCGGTCGCGGTGCCGGTCTACCCGCCCACCCCTCGAAACCCGGCGTTGATCGACACCCTCGTCGGCGTCGCCCGGGCCTCGGGCGCCCCGCTGATCCTGAGCACCGCCGAGCTGGCCCCGCGGCTGGCCGGCGCCCTGAGCGCGGCGCTGGGCGACGCGGCCCCGCGCGTCTTGGTCCTGCCTGAGCCGCTGGCCGAGGCCGTCGAGGACACGCCCACGCCGCGCTGGACCCGTCCGGATGAGGCGCTCATCCTCTACACCTCGGGCTCCACCGGCTCGCCCAAAGGCGCGGTGATCACCCACAGCGGGCTCTTGGCCAACATGCGCGCTCTGGTGGAGCGGGCCCGACCCGGCGGCGCGCGGCGGGTCTGTGTCTGGTTGCCCCAGTCCCACATCGCCGGCCTCTACACCCGCCTCTTGCCGCTCGTGACCGGCGGCGACGCCGTGGTGCTGCCGCCCGAGGCGTTCACGCGGCGGCCAGCGACCTGGCTGGAGCTGATGTCCACCCAGCGTTGCACCTACACCATCGCGCCCGATTTTGCCTACGCGCTCTGCGCCGCGACCCTCGACGACGAGACCGTGGCGAGGCTCGACCTGAGCGCCTGGGAGATGCTGGTGGCGGGCGGCGAGCGGGTGCGACCCTCGACGATGGACGCCTTCTTCGCGCGTTTTGGGCCCGCTGGCCTGCGCGGCGACGCGCTCTTCCCGTACTACGGCATGACCGAGTCGCTGTGCAACGCCATCCCCCAAGGCGCGGCGCCGCTTCGCCTCTCGGCCAGCAAGCGTGGGCTCTTCTTCGGCCGCCTCCGCGCGCCTGAGGGCTCAGAGGACACCCTGGAGCTCTTCGGGCACGGCCCGGCGCTCGGCGACGGCACGGAGATCGCCGTGGTCCACCCCGAGGGCCGCTGGCCGATGCCCGCCGGGCAGGTCGGTGAGCTGTGGACCCGGGGCCCCGCCATCATCCCGCGTTATCACCGCGACCCGGACACGACGGAGGCCGCGCTCTGCGCGCGCCTGGAGGGCCACGAGGGCCTCTGGCTGCGCACGGGAGACCTGGGGATGGTGCACGAGGGGCAGATCTTCGTGACCGGACGGCTCAAGGAGCTGCTCATCGTGCGGGGAAAAAACCACTACCCGCAGGATCTTGAGGCCACCGCGCTCAAGGCGACGGGCCTGCCCGCGGGCGCCGCCGCGGCCTTCACCGTGATCCATGACGGAGACGAGGCCCTGGGGCTGGCGCTGGAGCTCCCCGCCGAGCTGGCTGGAGACGCGGGCCAAGTGGAGCAGCTCGTGCGCCGGGTGCGGCGGGAGATCGCCCATCATCACGGGCTCATGGTGGCCGAGCTGTACCTGGTGCCGCTGGGCACCTTGCCGCTCACGACCACCAACAAGATCGCCCGCGAGGCCTGCCGTCAGCGCGCCGCGTCGGGCGCCTGGTCGGAGTTTAAGGCGGCGTTGGCGCGTCAGCGCAGCGCCCCTCGGCTGAAGCCCGAGCTCGCGGGGCTACGAGGCGCGGCGCTGCACGCCGCCATGCTCCAGGGCCTCCGTCAGATCCTGGCCGAAGGCGAAGGGGGAGCGCTCCGCGAGGACGAGCTGGACCACGCCTTCGGTGAGCTGGGGATCAGCTCCCTGGAGATGGCCCGGGTGGCCATGGATCTGCGCCGGCTGATGGGCGTGGAGGTGCCGTTCTCCATGCTGTATCAGAGCGTCACGGTGCGCACCCTGGCCAGCCAGCTCTGCACCTTGGTGGAGGAGGGGGGGCGCCCGGCGGACAGCGTCAAGACCTGGCGCCAAGAGGTGCGGAGCCTCGCCCGATCCTTGCCCGACCTCATGCCGCCCCGGCGGGCGCCGGGTGGGCCCATCCTGATGACCGGCGCCACCGGCTACCTGGGCAGCTACCTGCTGGCGAGCCTGCTCAAGGGCGGCGCCGAGGATGTGCGCTGCGTCGTGCGCGCGTCGAACCCCCAGGCGGGTCTGGCGCGGGTCGAGGCCGCGCTGCGCGGGGGCCCGGGCTGGGACGAGTCCTGGCGCGGGAGGCTCTCCGCCCTCACCGGCGATCTGGCCCAGCCCCGGCTGGGATTAAACACAGAGACCTGGGCGCGACAGGTGGCCGAGGTCGGGATCATCGTTCACAACGCGGCGAACGTGAACTTCGTCTCGCCCTACTCGGCGCTGCGGCACACCAACGTGTCGCCGGTGAACCCGCTCGTCGAGCTGGCCTACACAGGCGGGGCCTGCAAGACGCTCCACTACATCGGCACGATCGCGGTGTTTAACGCCACCTTCCGGCGTGAGCAGCGCCTCGTCCACAGCTTCGACCGCCTGCTCAAGCCGGATTTTCTCTACTCCGGTTACGCCCAGACCAAGTGGGTGGCTGAGGCCTGCTTCCGCGTGGCGGGATCCCGGGGCATCCCCATGGGCATCCACCGGCCGGGCCTCATCACCGGGGCCAGCGACACCGGGCACACCAACGTCGATGACTTCCTCTGCCGTCTCGTGTTGGGCTGCATCGCGCTCGGCGCATGGCCGGATGTGGAGGTCGAGCTGGATCTGGTGGGTGTAGACGACGTCGCCGAGGGCATCGCCGCCTCGGTGCGCTCGCCGACCGGCCAGGGCGAGCTCTGTATCGAGACCTTCCACTGGTCCCACCCTCGCCCGGTCCTCATCGGCGAGCTGATGAGCGTCTACCAGGAGCGCGGCTACGCGCTGCGCCCCGTCCCGCTCCAGGACTGGCTGGGGCTCGTGCGCGCTGGCCTGCCCACGACCAACCCGCTCTTTCCCGTCCATCCTTTCCTGCTGGAGATCCCTGAAGGATCGGACGAGACGATCTTTGAGTTCATGGATGGTCTCCCCCACACCATCGACCGCAGCGACGCCGACGCGCTGCGGGCGGCCAGCGGCCTGACCCAACGGGTCATCGACCGCGCGGCGATGCACCAAATGGCCGCGTGGCTTGAGCGCCACGGCCACCTGACCCCACCCCGGAACCCGATCGTGAGGACATCATGACGCACAGACCCCAATCGACCTTCCAGGCGGCGGGCGACGCCAAAGAGACGGTGCGCAGCCTCGACAACTTCCGGGACTGGCTCCGCCACGAGATCGCCAAGTCCTCGGACGTGCCCTTCCACGAGATCGACTTCGCCATGTCCATGCGTGAGATGGGCATGAGCTCGATTCACCTCGTGCGCCTCACCGGTGAGCTCGAGAAGCTGCTCGGGCTAGAGCTTGAGTCCACCATGCTCACAGAGTTTGGCAGCGTCAACTCGCTCTGTGACAGGCTGTTTCGGATGCGAGACGGCCGCCAGGAGCGCGCCGCGGACCTCGACGAGGCGCTGCCCGTCCGGATCGCCGCGTCGTTCACGGCCGAGCCGATCGAGCAGTCCATTCAGCACCTGTTGAGCCGCCTCGGCTGGGACATCAAGGTCCACTTCGCGGGCTACAACCAGATTTATCAGAGCCTGTTGAACCCGGCGGGGGCCTTCGCTGGCGCCCGCGGTGTCAACGTCGTGCTGCTGCGTCTAGAGGACCTCTTCCGCCACGAGAAGGAGCCGCCCAGCGCAGACAAGCTGGAGCACGCCGTCCGTGAGCTGGGCCGGGCGATGCGCGCCATGTCCGAGCGCGGCGGCCCCCCCTGTGTGCTCGTGCTCGCCCCCCACTCACCCGCGGCCATCCGCGAGCTGGGCCTCGCGGAGAAGGTCGGCGCGCTGGACGAGACCCTGCTCGCGCTCGCCGAGTCCTGCCCCGGCTTCTTCACCCTCGATCTGCGGCAGGTCTACCAGGACTACCCGATCATGCGGATCTGGGACGAGGCCCGCGACCGCCTCGGCCACATCCCGTTCACCCAGGGCTGCTACAGCGCCATGGGCGCGGCCATCTCCCGCAAGATCGCCGCTGTGCTCTCCGAGCCGGCCAAGGTCATCGTGCTCGACTGTGACAACACCCTCTGGGGCGGCGTCGTGGGTGAGCTGGGCCCCGAGGGGGTGGAGCTGAGCGAGCCCTTCCTGGAGCTGCAGCGCTTCATGGTGGCGCAGCGGGCCCAGGGCAAGCTGCTCTGTCTCGCGAGCAAAAACAATGAAGAGGACGTCTGGGAGGTCTTTCAGCGCCACCCCGAGATGCCCCTGCGCCGCGAGCACATCACCCTGGCGCGTATCGACTGGTCGCCGAAGTCGGCGAACATCCGCGCCATGGCGGAGGAGCTGGGCCTCGGCACCGACAGCTTCATCTTCGTCGATGACAGCCCGATGGAGGTGGCCGAGGTGTCAGAGGCCCTGCCCGACGTGCTGGCCATTGAGCTGCCCCGGCCCGTCCGCATCGCCCGCTTCCTCGCCCACCACTGGGCCTTCGACGCCGCCCGCGTCACCGCCGAGGACCGCGAGCGCGCGGAGAGGATGACCCAGAACCTGGAGCGTCGTGAGGTCCAGCGCAGCACGGGCGACATCCAGGAGTTCTTGGCCCGCCTAGAGCTAGAGGTGGACATCGCGCCCCTCGACCTAGAGACCGAGCTGGCCCGCGCGGCCCAGCTCACCTCACGCACCAACCAGTTCAACGCCAACAAGCGCGTGTTCGGCGAGCAGGAGCTGGCCGCCCTGGCCCGGGAGCCCGGTCGTCGCATCTGGCGGGTCACGGTGCGAGACCGCTTCGGGGATTATGGCTTCGTCGGCTTGATCTCCGGCGTCCCGGCCGAGGACGCGCTCCGCTGCGATCTGTTCTTGATGAGCTGCCGCGTGCTGGGCCGCCGCGTGGAGCAGGCCATGCTGGAGCGTGTGGCCCAGGACGCCTTGGACGCGCGCCGCCCCAAGGTCGTGCTGGAGCTCTTGGAGACCCGCCGCAACGTGCCGGTTCGCGACTTCTACCGCAGCCTCGGCGCCCCCTTGACGGAGCTGGGCGAGGGCCGCAGCCAGATCACCCTCGCCACCGAGGAGGCCGCCGCCCACATCGAGGCCTCGACCCGCACGGTGCTCGTGGCCGAGCCCGAGGGCGCCCCGACCCAGGCGCCGACCAGCACCCGGGCCGCCGCCCGGCAGGGCTTCGAGGAGATCGCGACCATCGGCCCCAACGTAGACGCCCTGCTCACCGCCATCGCCACCACCTCGCGCACCCACCGCCCCGACCTGGCCACGCCCTACGTCACGCCCCGCGAGGCCATGGAGAAGAAGCTGGCGAACATCTGGCGTGAGGTGCTGGGCATCGATCGTGTCGGCATCTACGACAACTTCTACGAGCTTGGCGGCGACTCGGTGCGCGCCGCCGAGGCCTTCGCCCGCATGTGGGACCTGGGCGTGCCCGAGTCCATCTCGCTGCAGACCATCCTGGAGCCCACCATCGCCGTGCTGGCCAAGGCCATCGCCGACGTCGAGGCGGGACGGACCCCCGACCTCTTGGAGGACCGCTTCTCCCTCGCCGAGGAGGTGCGGCTAGACGAGGACATCCGGCGTCCGGGCTACGATCCGACCACCTTCAACCGGCCGATGGAGACCGTGCTGCTCACCGGCTCCACGGGCTACATCGGCGCCTACCTCATCCTTGAGCTGATGGCGCAGACACAGGCCAAGGTGCTCTGTCTGGTGCGCGCCTCGACCGCCGAGGAGGCGCGGCTGCGTGTGGTGGCGAACCTGCGCCGCTACCGCATCTGGGACCCGAGCTGGGAGGACCGCCTGGACGTGGTGCTCGGCGACCTCACCGCCGACCGGCTGGGCCTGAGCCAAGAGGCGTTTCAATCCCTCGCCGACCGAATCGACAGCATCTTCCACTCCGCGGCCTGGGTGAACTTCGTCTACCCCTACCAGCACCTCAAGGCCACCAACGTCGATTCGACACAGACCATCCTGAGGCTCGCCGCCGCCTCCGTCGAGCCCATTCAGGTGCACTACGTGTCCACCTTGGGCGTGATCATGTCCACCGGCTATGGCCGCGAGCGGGTGGTGCACGATCACGAGCCCTTGACCCACTGCGACGACCTCCTCAACGGATACGAACAGACGAAGTACGTCAGCGACATGATGATGCACCTGGCGATGACCGAGCGGGGCATCCCTTGCGCGATGTACCGGCCGGGCATGGTCTCGGGGCTCACCGACGGCACCTACCACAAGCTCGACGAGTTCTTGCCGCAGTTCCTCAAGGGGTGCATCCAGCTCGGCTCCTGGCCCCTGGTGGACACGACCTGGGAGATCGCCCCGGTGGACTACGTGTGCAAGGCCATCGTGCACATCGCGAAGCGCCCGCAGAACCTGAACCACGCCTATTTTGTGGTTCACCCCCGGTCACGTATGGTCTCGGAGTACATCGACTGGCACCGCAACTTTGGCTACGAGGTGCGCGGCCTGCCCTGGGACGTGTGGAAACGTGAGCTCTTGGGGCTCGGCACCGAGCGGCTGCGCAAGAACGCGCTGTTCCCCTTTGTGGACTTCATCCGCGCGCTCTCCGAGGAGCAGGTGTACTTCCCCCCGACGGGGCGCGCCCGTTTTGAGGCCGCGACCGCCGACCTGGACGTGGAGGTGCCTGACGCGCTGGTGCTCTTGGAGCGTTACACCCGCTTCTTCATCGAGTGTGACTACTACGAGAAGCTGCCGAGCGGGCCGCGCTCGAAGCGTCCCAACGAGGCGCCGCTGTTGCCGAGCGTCCCCGGCGATCCCGCCCAGCGCCTCGACGAGCGGCTGCGTTTTGACGGCGTGGAGCTGCACTTCGCCGAGGCCTACTATGTGCTGTTCAACGTGCCCGAGCAGGGGCTGAGCTTCGTGGTGCGCTATGTGCTGCACAACGGCGTGCTGGAGGAGGACCGTCGCGCCGAGATCTGGTGCATGTTCCGGGATCGCAGCAAGCAGGGCGTCGATCTGGCGCTGCGCACACGGTTTCCTATCGGTCGAGCCTTGCTGCACAACACGCCCGAGGTCCGCATGAGCATCGGTCCCAGCGGCTACGGCGACGACCGGGTCTGGGGGTCGCTCACGGCGCCCGAGGGCACCCTGGAGTGGGATCTGGCCCTGGACAAACGCGAGGCCATCGCGGTCAACCGCATCCCCGCGGCGGACGCCTACGACCTCTACCCCCACTTCCAGTCCAATGGCTGTCGTCACCACCTGAGCGGCACCATCACCATCAACGGGACACGCTACGAGATCCCCCGCACGCTCGCCAGCGACGGCCACTACTGGAACACCAAACACCTACGATCCTGGGCCTGGGCGCACTGCGCGAGCTTCGAGGGCGACCCCGACTTCTTGTTTGAGGGCATCGGCCCCCGCTACAACGACTGGTCCCAGACCTCGATGTGGCTGACCTTTGTCTACAAAGGCCAGCGCATCGAGAGCAACATCATCGACGCCTTCCACTACAATCAGGAGCTGGACTCGGGCACGAGCTCCTGGGGCTTCGTGGCCGAGCGGGGCAACCTACGTTTTGTCGGGCACGTCTCGGCCAGGGCTGAGGACATGATCCTGCTCATCCACCCGCTGCCCGACGATGAGTACCTCTACACCCACATCAGCTATGAGGCGGACATGACCATCGACATCGAGCGTAAGGTGGGGCTGCGCTGGTGGAAGACCGAGCAGCGCGTGGCGCGCGGCACGGCCTCCTTCGAGGTCACCCGAAAGGTGCGAAACCCCGAGGTCCGGCGCGAGTTCCGCGTCGTGCGGGTGAAGTGATGGACCCGATCATCGGCCGCGGTGACCCCGACTGTGTGCGACCCATGGACCTGATGAAGTCCTTCATGGTGGCCTATGTGCTGGGCGACGATGACGGCTTCTTGGAGCTGATCCACCCCGACGCGCTGTTCGTCTTCCCGGGGAGCCCGAAGGAGATCCCCTGGGCTGGCTCCTGGCGCGGTCGGGACATGCAGCGTTTTCTGGACATCGTGAAGGACTCCCTGCACTTCTTGGAGTACCGCCCCGTCGAGTTCATCCAGGTCGATGACGAGCGGGTCGTGGTGCGGATGTGGGAGCTGGTGCGCGCGCGCTCGACGGGGATCACCCATGACAACCGACACATCGGCCTGGCCACCGTGCGGGGCGGCCTGGTGGTGGAGTGGCAGGAGTACTCCGACACCGCCGGCCAGCGCAGTCTGTTCGTCGAGCCGTAAACAGAGGACGCCGTGCGCTCGGCGCGGCGAACAAGAGACGACCTTAAAAACATCCTAAGATTCTGGAGCAGCCATGTCTGTGTTCTCGACCTCTGCGGCGGGCGCAAACCTGCAGATCGAGCTCGTCCGAACCCTCTCCGAGCTGCTCCATCGCCCCCAGGGTGAGGTCTCTCTGCACGAACGTTTCCGGGACCAGGGCCTAGACTCGGTCGGGGCCCAGGCCCTCTCCGCGCGCTTGAGTCGGCTGCTCGGGCGGCCGGTGCCGGTGACCGCCGTGTGGCAGCACCCCACGCCCGCTCGGCTGCTGGCGCACCTCCAGGCGGCGCCCGCCTCCGCGGACGTCGTCGCGCCCACGACCAGCGCCGCGCGGGCCGAGGAGCCCATCGCCATCGTGGGCATCGGCTGTCGTCTCCCCGGGGGTGTTCGTGGCCCCGAGGCGCTGCTCCGCGCGCTGATCGAGGGGCTGGACGGGATCCGTGAGGTGCCTCGGGACCGCTGGGCCGCCGCCGACTGGCTCGACCCGGATCCCAAGACGCCTGGCACCATGAGCACCCGCTGGGGCGGCTTCTTGGACGATGTGGCCAGCTTCGACGCGCCCTTCTTCGGCATCTCCCCGCGCGAGGCCACACAGATGGACCCCCAGCAGCGGCTTGCGCTGGAGACCACCTGGGAGGCGCTGGAGGACGCGGGCCTCCTGCCCGGCGCGCTGAGCGGCGGCCGCGCCGGCGTGTTCCTCGGGGCCATGTCCGGCGAGTACGACAACCTCGCCGACGGAGACGCCCGGGCCATGACCGAGCACTCCGCCGTCGGCTGGGACACCAGCATCATCTCCGGGCGCATCGCCTATCGCCTGGGCACCCACGGCCCCGCGCTGACCGTGAACACCGCCTGCTCCTCGTCGCTCGTGGCCGTTCACCTCGCCATCCAGAGCCTAAGGAGCGGCGAGTCGAGCCTGGCCCTCGCCGGCGGCGTGAGCCTGATGGTCTCCCCCCACGCGACGGTTCGGATGACCAAGTTCGGGGCGATGAACCCCGCGGGCCAGTGCCGGGCCTTTGACGCCGGGGCCGGCGGGTATGTGCGCGGCGAAGGGTGCGGCGTGGTGGTGTTGCGCCCGCTCTCCCAGGCGCTCGCTCGCGGGGAGCGCGTCTACGCCCTGCTGCGCGGGAGCGCGCTGAACAACGATGGCCCCAGCAACGGGCTGACGGCGCCCAACCCCGAGGCCCAGTCGGAGGTCATCCGTAGCGCCTGGGCCGAGGCGAACGTGCCGACCACGGAGGTGAGCTATGTCGAGGCCCACGGCCCCGGCACCATCCTGGGAGATCCCCTGGAGGCCGGCGCGCTGGGCGCGGTGTTCGCCCCGGGGCGCGTGGAGCCGCTCATCGTGGGCTCCATCAAGACCAACCTCGGTCACCTGGAGGCGGCCGCGGGGGTCACCGGCCTCATCAAGACCGCCCTCGCGCTGCACCATGGGGTCATCCCCCGAAACCTGCACTTCGACGCCCCCAACCCGCACATCGACTTCGACGCCCTGAAGCTGTCGGTGCCCACGGCCACGCGACGCTGGCCCCGAGGCGCCCACCGATTCGCTGGGGTGAGCAGCTTCGGCTTCAGCGGCACCAACGCGCACGCGGCTCTGTCCGAGGCCCCGGGCCGGGCCGGGGTGGTCGTCGGGCTGCGCGGCCACACCCCCGGGCAGCTCGCTGAGCAGGCCGAGCGGCTCTCGTCCGCGCTGGGGCCGCTGTCCTCTGACGCCGAGCTGCGCGCGCTGGGCGGCGTGCAGGGCGAGGGCCCCTGGAGAGCCGCCGTTCATGGCCAGGACGCCAGCGAGCTTCTGGAGCGCCTGGAGCAGCTCCGCGCCGGCACCCTCACCCCGACCCGCGCCGAGGCGCCCCGGGTGCTGTTCTTCTTCTCCGGCCAGGGCGGACAGTGGCCGGGCATGGCGCAGGACCTGCTGGCCCGGGAGCCCGCCTTCCGCCAGGTCCTCGACGAGATCGACGCCACCCTAGCGGGCGAGGCGGGGTGGTCGGTGATCTCGGCGCTGTCGCGGCCTGCCGAGCAGGGCTTTGGGGACGAGGCGTCTGTGGTCCAGACCCTGCTGTTCAGCGTGCAGGTGGGCCTCGCGCGCCTCTTGGAGAGCTGGGGCGTGCGCCCCGACGTCGTCCTGGGGCAGAGCGTGGGCGAGATCGCTGGCGCCGTCATCGCGGGCGCCTTGAGCCTTCAGGACGGCGTGCGCTTGATCGTGCGGCGGAGCCGTCTGACCCGGGCTCGGGCGAGCGGTCGAGGCGGCATGGCCGTGATCGAGCTGGGGCCTCAAGAGGCCGACGAGCTGTTGGCCGACGGCGCCGCGGGCGTAGACGTCGGCGTCTACCTGAGCACGGACCAGGTCGTGCTCTCTGGTGAGCAGGGCGCCCTGGACGCGCTCGTCTCCCGCCTGGAGCAGGTGGGGGTGCCCGCCCAGCGTGTGCGGATGGACTACGCCTCGCACAGCCGCGAGATGGACCCGCTGCTGCCGGAGCTCCAGGCCGCCCTGGTCGGGATCACGCCCCGCACCCCAGCGCTGCCCTTCTGGTCCACCGCGCGCGACGGCTGGATCCGTGGCCCTGAGCTGGGGCCCGACTACTGGGCCCAGAACCTGCGCCAGCCCGTGCACCTCGCGCAGGCCATCGATCAGCTCAGCGCCGAGGGCCCGGTGCTGGTCGTTGAGCTCGGGCCCCACCCCACGGCGCAACGCGCCATCGTCACCAGCCTGCGCGCCCTAGGCCGAGAGGGCAGCCGGGCGCTGGCCACCTGCTGGCGTGGGGAGCCCGCCCGCCGAGGTCTGGAGGCCCTCATCGCCGAGCTCTGGCAGGCCGGCGTGCCGGTCAACCTCGCGGCCCTGGCGCATGGCGCGCAGACTCCGGCGCCGGCGGCCGTCCCCCTGGTGCTCTCCTCAGCGTCAGAGCCCAGCCTGCGCGCCCAGGCCGGCCGCTGGGCCGCCTGGCTGGGTGAGCACCCCGAGGTCCCGTGGTCCGACGTGATCCGCACCGCCGCGCTCCACCGCGAGCCGCTGCGGGAGCGGGCCGCCGTCGTCGCCCGCTCGCCCGAGGAGGCCCAAGAGGCCCTCGCGGCCCTTTGCGCTGGCGCGAGCCACCCCCGGCTCCGCGTCGGGGTCGGCCGCCCGCGCCGTGGCCTCGTCTTCGTCTTCCCTGGCCACGGCAGCCAGTGGGAGGGCATGGGGCGGGCCCTGCTCGCGGAGAATCCCGCGTTCGCGGCCGCTGTCGCCGCAGCGCC
>JBEAVX010000287.1:0-4988 GCA_041160755.1 Pseudomonadota bacterium | reverse complement strand
TAGTAGAAGTCCGGCTCGTGGAAGGTGCGGTTCCGGTTGCGGTAGTCCTCATCACTGCCGATCCCGCCGCCGCGCAGCACCCGGAAGGTCCCCTCGGGCTCCTCCCAGGCGATCGACGTGCTCGGGCCGCCGGTGTAGTCGTCGTGGAACCAGTCTTGGGTCCACTCAAAGGCGTTGCCGCTCAGATCGCAGAGCCCCTGCTGGGTGTTGCCGAGGGGCTTGGAGCACACCGGCCAGGTGCCTTCAGCGCCGCAGGTGTCGGGCATCACGGCACGGTCGCAGGACGGCTCGTCGTCGCCCCAGGGGTAGAGCGGCGGCTGGCCCTCGCTCCGGGCGGCGTACTCCCACTCGGCCTCGCTCGGCAGGCGACCGCCCACAAACGCGCAGAAGGTGGACGCCATCTCAAAGTTTAGGCAGTTCATCGGGTGGTCGTCGCGGTCGGGCTTGCCCCAGTTGCAGCGGGCGGGGACGTCGTCCGGGTCGGCCACGGGCGCGCAGACGCCGGACTCCACACAGACGGCGTACTCGGCCACGGTCGTCTCGTGCACGGCGAGGTCGAAGGCGTAGACCAGCACCTCTCGCACCGGGCGCTCGTGGTCTTCGCCGCCCGTGGTCGTGCCCATCTCAAACGTGCTCTCGCAGAACCGCACCACGTCGAGGCCGCCCCGGCGGTGGGTCACGCCGCAGTCCACCTCCGGCGCGCTGTCGCCGGGCGGCGGGCCGCTGTCGTCTACGGGGAGCTCCCCTTTGCAGGCCCACAGGAAGAGCCCCAGGATCACGGGGCCCCCAGCCGAGGCAGGCGGTGGGCGGTGATCGCCGAGACGGCGTAGGCCCCGAGCGCGATGCCAAACGCGAGGTCGTAGCCCACCAAGCGGGAGGCGAAGACCGTGCCTAAGCCCGCGACCACGCTCATCCAGCCGTTCAGCGCCCAGGCCCAGGGCACGATCGCCCCGGCTTCAGCGCGCAGAAGCGACATGCCCAGGCTCCAGGGCATGCCCATCACGAGGCCCAGCGGGGTCAAGGCCAAGGCGACGAGGGCCACACGCTCGTCCAAGGGGCGGCCCAAGGCGGTCGTGTGGAGCAGCTCGGGGACCACCCAGGCCTGAATCGCGCCCAGGATCAGGATGACGATCAGCGCGAGCTGCAAGGCGGGCGCGCGGCGGGCCTCGGGCAGGCGACCGGCGAGCACGCTGCCGACGCCGGAGCTGAGCAACATCGTGAGCAGCACAGCCGTCACGGCGTAGGTCGGGTGGCCCACGAACAGCGCCAGCTCATGAATCAAGGCGATCTCGATGGCGAGGTAACCGTAGCCCAGGCCCGCGACGTAGAGCAGCGTCGCCGCGCGGTCCACCCGAGGGCCGGGCAGGGGCTCGCGGCTCAAGACGAGCGGCGCCCCCAAGAGCACCAGGCCAAAGGCCAAGGTCATCAGCGCCTGCACCGCGAGGGCGTGGTAGACGACGGCCATCGGCTCGACCTCGCCCTCTCCTTGGCCGAGCGCGCGCTTGAAGCCGAGCTTCAGGGCCTCCCAGGCCTCCTCGCGGCCCTCGGTGTAGGGGCGATCGTCGGTGATGACCACGCCCGAGGCCAAGGTGTCGTGAATGCGGCCCCGGTTGCGGTCGATGGGGTCGAGCCAGATCGCCTGCTTGGGGTAGTGCTCCGCCAACATCGACCGCACGGCGTCGCGCTGCTCCACCGTCCACGGCGACTTACGCACCAACATCACCGTGGCCTCACCCTTGATGAGCAGGATGTGGTCGCTGGCGCGCTCCGCGCCGCGCTCGCGCAGGGCCTCGGCGGCGGCCCGGGCGATCTCTTTGGTGCGGGCGCCGCGACCAAAGGAGAGCACGCCGTCGGGGCTCAGGTGGTCGAGGTAGGTGCCAAAGGCCTCTTTGGACTCCAAGAGCGACGGCGACCAGGCGTTCGACATGAGCCCGGCCGAGGAGTGCAGGTTCGCGTGCACCATCTGGATGATGTCGTACTGCCCCGGCGCGTGCAGGATCGCCGAGCGGCCGTCGGCGACCACGCGGCGGGTGCCCTCTTGGCGGTACGGGTTGGCGCGATCGTCGGGGAACAGCTCGTAGACGGCGTCGCCGATGGCGGCGATGTCGATGGCGTCGATGTCGGTGAAGCCGTAGCGCTGGGCGACGGCGACCTCGGGGCCCGCGCTGGCGGCGAGGATCGCCACCTTGCCCGGCGGTGACTTGAGGCGGTAGACCAGCGCCCGGTTGACCTCGCGGGTGAGGCGCTCGCGCTCGTCCAGCGTGCGCACGACCTGGGAGGCGGAGGTGTTGTCCAAGAGCGCGTAGGTGCCCCGGGCGTCCTCGTGGATCGCGATGCGGGTGAGGGGCGTCCAGCGAACCCAGGTCACGTTCTCTTCGCTGTAGCCCGCGGCGTAGACCACCTTGAGCACGTCGCCGCGTGTGGCCGCGACGCTCAGGCCCAGGCCCGCGACCAAGGCCGCGCCGCTCACCCACACGCCGGGGCGGGTGGACGTGGCGATGAACAGGCCCAAGGCGCTCGCCGAGGCGATGGCCATAGACACGAACGCGAGGTCCGGGGCGCTCAGGCGCTCCAAGAGGGGGATGAAGGCCAAGGCGCCGACGGCCCCGCCGATGAGGTCCGCGCCGTACAAGGCGCCGATGCGCTCCCGGCGGCGGTGAAAGGCGGCGGCGAAGGCGAGGCCCGCGAAGGCGAAGGGCAGGGTGAGCGGCACCATCAAGGCGGCGAGCCACGGCCCGCTCACGAGCTCCCAGGCGACCTGGCTGCGCTCGGCGAAGTCGCCCGGGGGCTCGGCGAACTGGCCCACGACGGGGAAACGCAGCGCGCAGACGGCCCCCAAGGCGCAGGCGAGCCCTTGGGCGAGGCTCACCCAGCCCAGGCGGCGCTCCAGGCCCTCTTCAGGCATCCACTGGGGTCGGAGCTGCTGCACGACGGCGCCCAAGCTGATGCCCAACATCGCGAGGCTGAGCGCCAGATGGGCGAACGAGGCGAAGAGCACGACGCCGAACACGCGGGTCAACGCGAGCTCGAAGAGGAGGAGCGAGGCGCTCAGGCCGAACATGGTCGCCGTCAACGCGCGGGCGGGGGTCCATAGCATCCGCCCGAAATAACCCACCGTCCGTGCCTGTCGCGCTTGCGCGCGGTCCTCGCCCCAGCTAGTGCTCTGCGTCGTAGTGCTGTGCGCTGCTGTCCTGCAACATGAGGCTCCTGTGTCTGACGATCGCCCCGCCGCCCCCGAGAGCGTCCACTTCATCCGCGCCATCATCGACCAGGACAACCGCAGCGGGAAGTGGGGCGGCCAGGTGGTCACGCGCTTTCCTCCCGAGCCCAACGGCTACCTGCACATCGGCCACGCGAAGTCGATCTGCCTCAACTTCGGCCTGGCCAAAGAGTACGGCGGCCGCTGCCACCTGCGCATGGACGACACCAACCCCACCAAAGAGGACGCGGAGTACGTCGAGTCCATCCAGGAGGACGTGCGCTGGCTGGGCTTTGACTGGGGCGAACACTTCTACTTCGCCTCCGACTACTTCGGGCGCATGTTCAGCTTCGCCGAGGAGCTCATCCTCAAGGGCAAGGCCTATGTCTGCTTCCAGACTGAAGAGGAGATGCGCGCCACCCGCGGCACGGTGACCGAGCCCGGCACACCCTCGCCCTGGCGCGACACGGCCCCTGAAGAGAACCTCCGCCTCTTCCGCCAGATGTGCGCCGGTGAGCTCCCCGACGGCCGCTGCACCCTACGCGCCAAGATCGACATGGGCCACGCCAACATGAAGATGCGTGACCTGCCCATGGTGCGCATCCGCCACGCCCACCACCACCGCACCGGCGACCAGTTCTGCGTCTACCCGCTCTACGACTTCGCCCACTGCCTCTCCGACAGCGTCGAGGGCATCACCCACTCGATCTGCACCCTGGAGTTCGAGAACAACCGCGAGCTCTACGACTGGTTCTTGGACAACCTCGACGGGGTCCACCACCCCCAGCAGATCGAGTTCGCCCGCCTGCGCCTGAGCTACACCGTGATGAGCAAACGGAAGCTCCTCGCCTTGGTGAAGGACGGCCAGGTCTCCGGCTGGGACGACCCTCGGATGCCCACCATCGCCGGTTTACGCCGCCGGGGCGTCACCGCCGAGGCCATCCGCGAGTTCGCCGAGCGCATCGGCGTCGCCAAGGCCAACTCGACGGTCTCCGTGGAGCTCTTTGAGTCCTGCATCCGCGACGACCTCAACACCCGCGCCCCGCGTGTGCTCGCCGTCGTGCGGCCCCTCAAGGTCACCCTCACCAACTGGCCCGAAGGCCGCGTTGAGCTGCTGGATGCGGCGCTCTGGCCCCACGACGTGCCCAAAGAGGGCAGCCGGGCCCTGCCGTTCTCGGGAGCTCTCTGCATCGAGCGCGACGACTTCGCCCTCACCCCGCCCAAAGGCTGGCACCGCTTGGCCCTGGGCGGTGAGGTGCGCCTGCGCCACGCCTACATCATCCGCTGCGATGAGGTGGTGAAGGACGACTCCGGCGAGGTGGTCGAGCTGCGCTGCTCCGTGGATCTCGACACCCGCTCGGGCAGCGTCGCCGCCGACCGCAAGGTCAAGGGCACGATCCACTGGGTGAGCGCCGCCCACGCCGTGCCCGCCGAGCTGCGCCTCTACAGCCGCCTGTTCCGTGTGGAGGACCCCGACGCCGCCGAGAGCTACGCCGAGGCGCTGAACCCCGACTCGTTGGAGATCGTGCAGGGCGCCTTCGTCGAGCCCGCCGTGGCGACGATGCCCCAAGACGCCCGCCTGCAGTTCGAGCGCCAGGGCTACTTCTGGGCCGATCCCAAAGACTCCAAGCCCGGGGCCTTGGTCTTCAACCGCATCATCTCGCTGAAGGACTCTTGGGCGAAGGCCCAGCCCGCCGCGGCGCCTGCGCCCACCGTGAAGAAGCCCGAGCCCGTGAAGGCCGAGCCCGCCAAACCGAGCGTGCTCAGCCTGAGCCCGGCGGCGGAGGCC
>JBEAVX010000250.1:0-3055 GCA_041160755.1 Pseudomonadota bacterium | reverse complement strand
GGCCTCCTCGTCTAAGGCGTGGGCTGGCGCCGCCGACGGGCGAAGACCGGCAGGTCCACCAAGGTGCGCCAGTCCTGGCGCGTGACTCGCCCACGGCAGGCGGTCGCGCCGCAGGCGCAGGCGAAGGGCTCGTCGTAATTGACGGTGAACGCGCCGTAGTCCACCGTCAGCTCCTCGCCCGGGGCGACATTGACCGGCGTGATCACGGAGCCATCGGCGTCAAACAGGGTGTTCGGCGCGCAGGAGTGGTTGAGGAAGTTGTCGAGGGTGTAGACGTCCGCCCGACGGCGCGGGGCGAAGATCCAGCCGAAGTCCGCGTCGAGGCCGTACTGGCGCGCGAGGGCGAGTCGGTCCTCGGGCAGCGCGTCGATCTCCGCCGTAGACAGGAGGTCCCAGCCGTCGAGGCCCAGATAGTAGGCCTCACACCAGCGGTAGATGAGCACGGTGCCCGCTGGGATCGGCTCGCGGGCGAAGACGCCGAGCTGGCCATCACGCCTGCGACGCAGCGCCGCGAGCGTGAGAAAGCGCCGATCGATGCCCTCGCGCAGCGCCGCGTCGACGCCCTCCACAGGACACCACCGCCCGGGCCTCACGCGCTGCATGTCCGCTCCTTGCCCGCCGCGTTGGGTCGAGTAAATGTCAGCCAATGATTCACCCCGACACCATCCTTCGTCATGTCAGCGATGAGATCGGCAGCGGCGTCTACGCCACACGCCTCATCCCCCGCGGTACGGTCGTGTGGGCGCATGATCTGCTTGATCGCAGATTTGAGGCGGCGGAGCTTGACCGCTTGCCGCCCGGCCTCCGGGGCATCGTGGAGCGATACGCCTACGTCGAGCTCGACGGGAGCCTCGTGCTGTGCTGGGATCTCGGGCGGTACATCAACCACGCCTGCGACCCCACCACCATCGCCATCGGCACGGTGATGGAGGTGGCGGCGCGGGACATCCAACCGGGTGAAGAGATCACCTCGGAGTATGGGCCCGACAACTACGCGCTGTCCTTCGAGTGCGGCTGTGGGGCGCCGCGTTGCCGAGGCGCTGGGGTCGGCTTGGACCGCGCGGCGCTGTGGCGGCGATGGGACGAGGAGGCCGCCGTCGCCTTGGCCTCGGCGGGCGGGGTGGATCAGCCGGTGCTTCGGCAGATCGGCGTCGAGGGGCCCGCCGGATGGATCGTCGCGGCCGTGCTCGCCGGGCGGTCGGTGTCGCTTCCCGCCTGGACGCAGGGCGCGTCGAGAGAGGACTGGGTTCATGGGCCGCGGCCCGTGGCGTCGCGGTAAGGGCTCAGATCGCAGCTCCAGACCTCGCAGGCGCCGCTGCTGCCGTCATCGTGCTCGCCGCTCACCCACATCGAGCGCCCCAGGCGTTGGTACCCACGGCTGCGGAGGACCGCGAGCATCGCCTCGTTGTCGGCCCAGGTGACGCTCACCTCGTGGTCGTAGCGCGCCGCCAACCAGCGAGCGATGGCCGGCCACGCGAGGTCCGACCAGCCTTGACCCCGGAAGCGTGAGAGGAGCCACTCGTCGAGCTGAACGCCGCCTGGAGGCGCCACGACGCCGTCGCCGATGGCCTTGTGAGCGGGGATGATCGCCGCGACCCCGGCGGGCGCGCCGTCCACACGCAGGATGAGGGCGTCTACCTCGGCGAGCCAAGCCCGCGCCCCATCGGCGCTCAAGCGCACGGGGAGGTAGGTGGCGGCGCAGAGCTCTGGATCCCGTGAGGCCTCCATGACCATCGTGATCTGCTCGGGATCGTCGGGATCGGGCGGGGTGAGTGACCAGCGAGGCGGCGCCGTCTCGGCGGCAGGAGGAGCGCTGGGGGCGTCGAGCCGCGCGGCGGTGGCGGACACGGTCTGGGCGTGTACGTCGGCGGCCAGCCATCCGCGCGCGCCGCGCTCCTCAAGCGCCGCCATGAGCTCCGCCATCGTCAAGGAGTCCGCGCCCAAGGAGGCTGGGCTCTCATCGAGGCCGACGGCGTCGCGGCCAGTGATCTCGGCGAGCCGCGCGCTCAACCAGCGCTCCGCGTCCGTGCGCGGCGCCTCGTGGCGCTCCTGGGCGAACGCGGCGGCGACCCCGGCGAGGTCCACCTTGCCGTTCGGCAGAGTCGGGAGCGCGTCGACCACGAGCCACCGGGCCGGGCGCATCGGCGCGGGGAGCTGCTCCCGGGCCGCCGCCTCAAGCACCTCCACCGCCACCCCTTGGGCGACGACCATCCCGAGGAGGTGGTCGAGGGCTGGGACAACGGCGCAGTCCGTGGCCGCAGGGCAAGCCAGGAGGATCGCGGCGCGCACCTCATCGAGGTCGATCCGCACCCCGCGCAGCTTGATCAGCCGATCTCGTCGGCCCCGGTAGTGGAGCAGCCCCGTCGCGGGATCTCGCACGACCCGATCGCCGGTTCGGAAGACACGCACGCCGTCTGGACCGGGGGGATGGCGCGGGAAACGCGCGGCCTCGTCCATCGGCCGGTCGTGGTACCCGAGGGACAGGAGCGGGCCGCTCACCCAGAGCTCTCCCTCTTGCCCGTCTGCGACGAGCTCCCCGGCGTCGTCGACGACCTGGAGCGCCGTGTCGGGCAGGGCGTGGCCGATCGGCGCCGGGCCGCGCGTGTCCTCTGGGGTGACACGGTGCCAGCACACGTCCCCGGTGACCTCGGTGCTGCCGTAGAGGTTGAGCAGCTCCGCCTCGGGCAGCGCCGCAAAGAACGCCGCGACGAGCGGGCCGTGGAGGGCCTCGCCGCTGCAGATCCAGGTGCGCAGCCGGGGGACACGCGCCGCGAGGTCCGGGAAGCTGCGCAAGAGCGCGGTGAGCAGCGACGGCACCACGGTGAGCCGGGTCACGCCGTGCTTGGCGAGGGCCTCCACAAATCGACCGAGATCGGCCTGCTCTTCGGGGAGGATCACCGCGATGGGCACCCCAGCGGCCACGGCGGAGAAGATCTCCGGGCCCGCGTCCACGAAGTTCATCGAGCTTCGATGCGCGACGATCTCGTCTGGGCCGAGGGGCATGACCGCTTGGGCCCACGCGACGCGGTGGGCCATGGCGTCGCGGCTCCCCCAG
>JBEAVX010000228.1:0-7145 GCA_041160755.1 Pseudomonadota bacterium | reverse complement strand
GCGTTGGGTGGCGCCCAAGACGACGGTGTTGAGGTTGTGGCGGCGGGCGTAGGCCACGATCGTCTCTGGGAGGGCCTCGGCCTCGACGATCTCCCCCTGGGCGCCGAGCTGCTCGGCGAGGCGCAGGTGGGCCAAGGCGCGGGACCGGGCCTCGGCGTCTTCACGCACGGTCGGCGTTCGCACGAGCAGGGCGCGCCAGGGGGCGTCGAGCGCTCGGGCGAGGCGGGCGGCGACACGGACCACCCGAGCGCTGTGGGGGCTGGGCCCGATGGCGACGAGCACACGATCCGAGGCGGTCCACACGGCCTGGGTCGCGGCGGCGTCACGCCAGTCGTCCACCTGCTCCCCCACCCGGGCGGCGGCGCGGCGCAGGGCGAGCTCTCGTAAGGCCAGCAGGTTTCCTTTGCGAAAGAAGCCCGCCAAGGCGCGATTTGTGGCGTCCGCGCCGTACACCTTGCCCCCACGAAGCCGCTCAAGCAGCTCATCGGGGGGCAGGTCCACAAGCTCGATCTCATCGGCCTCGTCGATCACACGATCTGGCACAGTCTCCCGCACGACGACGCCGGTGAGGCGCTGCACGACGTCGTTCATGCTCTCGATGTGCTGGACGTTTAAGGTGGTCCACACGTCGATGCCCGCGTCGCGCAGCTCCATCACGTCTTGCCAACGTTTGGGGTGACGGCTGCCAGGGGCGTTCGTGTGGGCCAGCTCATCCACCAACAACAACGACGGGCGCGCGGCCAAGGCGGCGTCGAGATCCATCTCGGGCGGCGTCGTGGGCCGACGTGGCAACAACGTGAGCCCGGCGACGCGGCGCAGCGTCTCGGCGCGCTCGTGGTGCTCCACCACCCCGACGAGCACCGGACGCCCCGCGCGCTGGGCGTCATGGGCGGCGTCGAGCATGCTGCACGTCTTCCCGACCCCGGCGGCGGCGCCCAAGAAGACCTTCAGCCGCCCGCGTCTGGGCGCCTCTGAAGCCTTCGCGGCGGCGAGCAGACGCTCGGGATCGGGCCGATCGTCGCTCATCGGGCGGCCGCCTGATCGTCGAGGGCGAGGTTGAGCAGCAGCACGTTCACCCGCACCGGGCCGATGCCCGACTCCGTCTGTGTCTCAATCAGCGCGTTTATTCCCTCCAGGGAGAGGCCCCGGGCCTGGGCGACCCGGGGCGCCTGGAGCCGCGCCGCCTCGGGAGAGATGTGGGGATCGAGGCCGGATCCGCTCGCGAGCAGAAGCTCCGCGGGCACAAGCTCGGGGTTCACCCCCTCCCGGGCGACGAGGGCCTCACGCCGCGCCAAGGCCTGCTCGCGCAGGGCGGGGTTCGTGGCCGCGAGGTTTGAGCCCGCCGCCGCCCGAGGGTCGTAGCCCGCCGCGGAGGGGCGCGGCGAGAAGTATCTGGGGCTCACCGTCGGCTGGGCGACCAGCGCGGAGCCGACGATGACCCCATCCCGGACGATCACGCTGCCTCGGGCCTCGTCGGGGAAGAGCACCCCCGCGAGCCCCGTCGTCACCAAGGGCCACAGCAGCCCGGCGCCGAGGATGGCCGTGAGGGTGAAGCGCGCGGAGGGGACGAGCATTGAGGCCATAGACGCGGGACTTGAGACGGGACTGGACATAAACACTCCGAGGCTTGATGTCACGACAGGCCGAGCGCGCTGAGCCCGAGATCGAGGAGCTTGATGCCGACGAACGGCGCGATGAGGCCGCCGCCGCCGTAGACCACCAGCGAGCGGGTGAGCCGGGCCTCGGCGGTCTCGGCGCGAAGCGCCACCCCACGCAGCGCCAAGGGCACGAGCGCCGGGAGGATGAGCGCGTTGAACAAGAGCGCGGCGTAGATCGCCGTTCGTGGGCTCGACAGGTCGAGCACGTTGAGCGCGTCCAATCCGGGCAACGACACGGCGAACATCGCCGGGAGCAGCACAAAATACTTCGCCACGTCGTTCGCGAGGCTGAACGTGGTGAGCGCCCCACGGGTCGAGAGGAGCTGTTTGCCGATCTCGACGACCTGGGCGAGCTTGGTGGGGTCGGAGTCGAGATCGATCAGGTTCGCGGCCTCTTTTGCGGCCTGGGTGCCCGCGTTCATCGCGAGGCCCAGATCGGCCTGGGCCAAGGCCGGCGCGTCGTTGGTGCCGTCACCGGTCATCGCCACGAGCTTGCCCGCGCGCTGCTCGTCACGCACCCTCTGGAGCTTGTCCTCTGGGGTGGCCTCGGCGATGAACCCGTCTACTCCGGCCTCCGTCGCGATGGCGGCGGCGGTCAGGGGGTTGTCGCCGGTCACCATGATCGTCTGTATTCCCATCGCCCGAAGGCGGGCGAAACGCTCCTTCATCCCGGGCTTGAGCACGTCCACCAGGGCGATCACGCCCAAGGCGTTTGGCCCCTCAGCGACGACCAGCGGTGTGCCTCCACGCCGAGCGATCTCCTCCACCAATCGGGTGAGCTCCGCGCCCGAGCTCGCCCCACCTTGGGCCTCAATCCACGCGCTGACGGCGCTCACCGCGCCCTTTCGGATGCGTCGCCCGTCCGGCAGGTCCACCCCTGACATGCGGGTGCTCGCCGAGAAGGGCACAAAGATCGCCCCAGCGGCGGCGGTCACGCCCTCCCCAGCGAGCGCCACGATGGAGCGTCCCTCTGGCGTTGGATCTTCCAAGGAGGCGAGGGTGGCCGCCTGCCGCAGCCGCGCATCCGAGACGCCCCCCAAGGCGATGAGCTGCCGCGCCTGACGTGCGCCCAGCGTGATGGTGCCGGTCTTGTCGAGCAACATCAGGTCGATGTCTCCGGCGATCTCGATGGCCCGGCCCGACTTCGCCAAGACGTTCGCCCGCAGAGCCCGGTCCATGCCCGCGATGCCGATGGCGGGCAGCAGGCCGCCGATCGTCGTGGGCACAAGGCACACAAACAGCGCCACCAAGGTCGAGTGATCGATGCTGGCGCCGACGGCGGCGGCGAGGCTCGGCAAGGTGGCGCAGACGATCAAGAACACGAGGGTGAGCGCGGCGAGCAAGGTGCCCAAGGCCACCTCATTGGGCGTCGGCTGGCGCTCGGCGCCCTCGACGAGCTTGATCATACGGTCCAAGAAGCTGTCGCCGGGCTGGGCGGTGATCGTGAGCTCGATCTCATCGGAGAGCACGCGGGTGCCCCCGGTGACGCCTGAGCGGTCCGTGCCCGCCTCCCGCAAGACCGGCGCGGACTCCCCGGTGATCGCCGATTCGTCCACCGTCGCCGTGCCCCTCACGACCTCACCGTCGCCAGGGATCACCTCACCGGCGCTCACGATGACCCGGTCTCCAGGGCGCAGAGACGTAGACGGCACGGGCTCCTCGTCGCCCGAGGCGGTGAGGCGTCGCGCGATCGTGTCGGATCGTGTGGCGCGCAGCGCGCTGGCCTGCGCCCGGCCTCTGGCCTCGGCCAGACCCTCGGCGAAGGTGGCGAGCTGCACGGTCAACAGCAGGATGAGCGCGATGGCCGCGTCGTCACCCCAGGGCTGGCCGCGCTGGGCGTCTCTCAGGGCGAAGATCCCGCACAGCGCGGCCCCGACGCCGACGGTGAACATGACCGGGCTTTTGGCGAGGCGTCTGGGGTGCAGACCCTCGACGCTGGCGCGGAGCCCTTGCTGGACGATCTCGGCGTTGAAGAGAGAGGGCGCGCTCATTTGGCCTCCACGGCGGGCGACAGGTCCGAACGAACGGCGAGGTGCTCGGCGACGGGGCCGAGCGCCAGGGCCGGGACGTAGGTGAGGAGCTGCAAGGTGACGATCACGCCCAAGAGCGTGGCCAAGAACGCGCCGCTGCCGACGGAGAGCGTGCCCGCCGTGCGTGGGGCGGCGGATTTTGTGGCGAGGCGACCGACGATGGCCAAAGGCGCGAGGATCGGGATGAACCGGGCGAGCACGAGCACCGCGGCGCAGGTGAGGTTCCACCACGGGGTGCCGTCGCCCAACCCCTCAAAGCCCGAGCCGTTGTTCGCCGCGGCGCTCGCGTACTCATAGAGCACCTGGCTGAGCCCGTGGGGGCCAGGGTTTGACGTGTTCGCCAGGCCAAGATCAAACGAGAGGGCGGTGGGCACCAGCACACAGACCGGGATGAGCAACGACGCCAAGGCCGCCACACGCACCTCCTTCACCTCGACCTTTCGCCCGAGCAGCTCCGGAGTGCGCCCGATGAGCAGACCCGCCACAAACACCGCCAAGACGAGGTAGACGATGAGGTTGATCACCCCGACGCCGACGCCCCCGAAGGCGGAGTTGATGAACATGCCGATGAGCGGGAAGAGCCCCGAGAGCGGCGCCAGGCTGTCGTGCATCCCGTTCACCGAGCCGTTGGAGGTCATCGTCGTCAGGGTGGCCCACAGGCCCGTGCTCTCGACGCCCAGACGAAGCTCTTTGCCCTCCCAGTTGGGGCCCGCGGCGCCGAGGCCCGCCAAGGCCGGGTTCGCGCCGAGCTCAAGCCAGACCACCGGCGCGCACAGCGCCACGGCCAAGATCAACATCGACGCCACGGCGACGCGCCCGAGGCCCCGATCGGTCATCCGCCCGATCAAGAGCGCGCAGGCCAAGGGCAAGAGCACGATGGCGATCAGCTCCAGGATATTGGACAGCGGCGTGGGGTTCTCCAGCGGCACGGCGCTGTTCGGGCCGTACCAGCCGCCGCCGTTGGTGCCGAGCTGCTTGATCGCGACCATCGCCGCGACGGGCCCCACGGGGATCACCTGCTCGGTCAGCCCGGCTGCCGCGTCGATGGGCGTGGCCACCACGGCGCCGTGAAGGGTGCTCGGCACCCCTTGGGAGGTCAGCGCCAAGGCCCAGATCGTCGCCAACGGCAGCAGCACCCGGGTGATCGAGCGCACGAGATCGTTGGGGTAGCTGCCCAGATCGGTGTCGCCCAGGGCGTCTGTGCGTCGTCCCTCCGCGCCGCCGACGAGGCCCCGCAGCGCGGCGAACATCGCCGCGAGCCCGACCGCCGGGGTCACCACCTGGGCGGTCACGACGGCCGCGAGCTGCCCCAAGTAGCTGAGCTGGGCCTGGCCGCTGTAGTGCTGCTGGTTGGTGTTGGTGATGAAGCTCGCGGCGGTGTGCAGCGCGAGCTCCCAGTCCATGCCCTTCACGCCGTCGGGGTTCAGGGGCAGGGCGCCTTGGGCCAAGAAGATGAGATAAATCGCCGCGCCCAAGACGACGTTTGTGGTGAGTATCCACCGCGCCCACAGCCGCCAGCCCATCGGCGCGGCGCGGTCCCAGCCGATGAGGCGGTGAATCCCCGCGTCGAGGGGGTCAAACAGGCGGTCCAGCGGCGAGGGCGCCCCTGAGGCGACGACATGAAGCCATCGCGCCAACGGTAAGGCCAAGGCGAGAGACGCCACGATCACAATCAGCACAGTGAGCATCGGTCACATCCTCTCGATGAACGACACAAAGGCCGCGCAGAGGGCGAACAGCCCGAGCAAGATGGCGAGTCCGAGGAGGCTCATCGCAGCACCTCGGGCCAGAGGAGCGCCACCAAGAGGTAGACGCTGACGGCGAGCACCGTACAGAACAAGAGCAGGTTCATCGGGGCTCCTGCGGGGTCTGGCGGGCGATGGCCTCAAACGAGGAGCTGAGCCCGACGGTGAAGGTGGTCTGTTGGGTCTCGGTGGGGGTGAGCGGGTCGTCGGCGAAGAAGACCGGGTCGAGCGCCCGATCGTGCCGGGCCTCAAGGCGCACGATCACCCCTGGGGCGAGCTGGTGTGTGGCGCCGAGGGTCACCTCGCCGAGCAGAGACGTGGGCCAGAAGATCGCGCCGAGCGCGTCGTCGCTGCCCACCTCGCGGAACACGTCTCCTCGGGCGCCTATCCCCCAGGACTCCGTCACCGGAACGTTCACGGCGAGCTGAGCCGCCGCGAATCGCGCCGGTCCATCCGCTCTCGCCTCTTGGCCCGCCGTCCCGGCGATGAGCAGGCTCGCCGGGCCGATGGGGAGGTCTGCCCAGACGTCAACGGTGTGGCGCCAAGGCCGATCTCCCGCGCCCTCCGCCCCGCCGATGTACAAGGCGTGAAGTCGCGCGCCCTCGGCGAGCTGGTGGTCTACCCACAGCCCGACGGTCTTGCCGTCGTTGTCGTCAAAGATGCGGTTCCAGCCGTTGAACACGCCGCCAGTGAGGGTGGTGTGCTCGCCCAAGGGCGCCGTGACCCGCGCGCCGGTGAGGTAAAACGGGAGCCCGACGCCGAGGTTTGACAAGGACCAGAAGCGGTTGTCCTTGGCGGCGGCGCCATCAAACCCCACCGGCGAGAGGAACACCCCGGCGTCGAGGGTGACGCCGCGGGCGAGGGTGGCGCCGCCCCAGGCCTCCCGCACGATCGACAGCTCACGGGCGCTGGTCGTGGCGAAGGCCCCCGCGCCTTCGGGCTCCGTCGCGAAGAGCGCGGCGGGCACGGTGCCGGTCTGGAGCGCGATGACGCCTCGGGCGACGTCATCCACCACGGCGACATGGGCCGAGGCCAACGAGAGCGTGAGGCTGTTGTGGCGATCGTCAAAGCCGCGCAGGGCGTTGACGTGGTTCGTAGGCTGGTTGAGGTTCCAGGCGTAGTAGCCTTCGACGAAGCCACCCACACGAACCGTTGGGTCTTCAGCGTAGGCGACCTGGAGGAGCAGGAGCAGGGGCGTTGTGACCACGAGGCCTCCTTGTTGGGCCTCATGGTCATAGGTCGGCGCGGCGTCAAAGGGAGATCAAGAGCGGGGGAACGGGTGTAAAGACGGCATAAAGACGCCGTCATCACAAACGTTTAGTCGTCGTTGTGCAGCCGCCCATACGACCACGCCAGCTCACGCAGGCGGCTCGACGCCCACCACGGCGGGTCGTGCATCCGCCAGGTCCAGTTGCCTTCAGCCTCGCCGGGCACGTTCATCCTGGCCTCGCCGCCCAGCGCCATGACGTCTTGCATCGGGGCGATGGCGTCGTTCGCCACCGACGCCCAGGCCATCCGGATGAGATCCCAGGCCACGTCCGCGCCGTCCCGACCGGCGTAGACCCGGAAACGGTGCCGCGCGGGCTCGGGCGCGCTGTGGTACCAGCCGATCGCCGTGTCGTTGTCGTGGGTGCCGGTGTAACAGACCCAGTTGGGATCGGGGTAGTTGTGGGGCAAGAAGTGGTGATTGGCGTCGGAGCCAAACGCGAACT
>JBEAVX010000202.1:0-10509 GCA_041160755.1 Pseudomonadota bacterium | reverse complement strand
CTGAGGCCCCGCCGCCCCCGCCGCCGCCGAAGGTTGAGCCCGCCAAGACCGAGCCGGCCAAGGTCGAGCCCACGAAGACCCCGCCCAAGACCACGACGACCACGACGACCACGAGCAGCGGCTCCACGGGCTCCACGGGCTCCAAGGCCTCGACGGGCACGAGCGGCCGCCGCGACACGACGACGACGACCACCACCCCGCCCAAGACGACGACCACGACGACGTCTTCAGCCAGCTCCGGCGGCGACGGCGGCAAGGTCGAGATCAAGCTCGCGGTGATGGGCTCCACGAGCCGGGCCTCGGTGAGCTGCGGCGACGGCCAGAGCCAGAAGTTCTCCGGCACCACCCGCATGGTCTTCGACGGCGCCCAGAGCTGCCGCATCGAGGTCGATGGCAAGCGGGGCGCGTTCACGGCGAGCAAGTCGGGCTCGGTGACCTGCACCGTGAGCGGCGACGTGCTCAACTGCTCCTGAAGGGGTGACATGCGCGCGGTGGTGCAGCGGGTCAGCGAGGCCCGGGTGACGGTGGACGGTGAGGAGGTCGGGCGCTGCGGGCGCGGCCTGCTCATCTTGCTCGGGGTCGGCCCCCAAGACGCCGAGGCCCAGGCCGAGTGGCTCGCCAAACGTGTCGCCGGGCTGCGCATCTTCCCCGACGCTGAAGGCAAGATGAACCTCGGCCTCACCGAGCTCCCCGAGCCTTCAGCCCTGGTGATCTCCCAGTTCACGCTCTACGGCGACTGCCGCAAAGGCCGCCGCCCGAGCTTCGTCGGCGCCGCCCCGCCGCAGCTCGCCGAGCCGCTCTACCTTCGGTTCTGTGAGCTGCTCGCCGCCGAGGGCCTCACCGTCGGGCGCGGCGTGTTCGGCGCCGACATGAAGGTGAGCCTCGTGAACGACGGCCCCGTGACCTTGCTCCTCGACACCCCATGACCCGAGCGGAGATGACCGACGCCCAGCTCGACGTGGCCCAAGCCGCCGCCCGCGCCGCCGCCTTGGCCGCCGGGGCCCTGCAGCGCCAGCACCTCGGCGCCCCGGCCACCCACAAGGGCGAGGTGGACCTCGTCACCGCCATCGACCTGGAGAGCGAACGTTTGATCCGCGCGGCGCTCACCGCCGCGACGCCGGACGTGCCGATCCTCGCTGAAGAGGGCGGCGGCGCCTGGTCGAGCCCCACGCGCTGGATCGTCGATCCGCTGGACGGCACCACCAACTTTGTCCACGGCCTGCCCCACTTCGCCGTGTCCATCGCCTTGCAGGTGGAGGGGGCGCTGGCCCTGGGCCTCGTCTACGATCCTTGTCGGGACGAGCTCTTTGAGGCCCGACGCGGCGCCGGGCTCACCTTGAACGGCCGCCCCGTCGGCGTCTCTTCCCGGGACTCGCTCAACGACTGCCTCATCGCCAGCGGCTTCCCTTACGACCGCCGCCAGCGCGCCGCGTTTTACCTCGGCCTCGTCCGGGTGATCTTGGAGCACACCCAAGGCTTTCGCCGCGCCGGGGCCGCCGCCTTGGACCTCGCCTGGGTCGCCTGCGGGCGCCTCGACGCCTACTTCGAGATCGGCCTCTCGCCCTGGGACGTCGCCGCCGGGGCGCTGCTCGTCACCGAGGGCGGCGGGATGGTGACCGAGACCGAGCTCGGCCCGTTGAACCTCAACAAGCCGCGGATCTTGGCCAGCAATGGGCGGGTCCACGAGGCCCTCGCCGCGCTCTTGGCCCCACACCTGGACGATCCCCGTTAGACTAGGGCCTGCTGCCAACCTAAGCCAAGCCAAGAGGCGCTGATGAGCACGGCGATCGGGATCGACCTCGGGACCTCCAACTCCTGCGTGGCCTGGGTCGGCCCCAACGGTCCGGTCGTCTTCGCCGATGAGGAGGGCCAGCGCACCCAGCCCTCCGTCGTCGCGTATGGGCACAGCGGCGCCGTGGTCGTCGGCCACCGCGCCCGGCGAAACCTCATCTACGCCCCGGAGTCTACGGTCGCCTCGGCCAAGCGCCTCATCGGCCGCCGCTTCACCTCGGACACCGTCAAGCGCATCGTCAGCTCCACGGCCTACAAGATCGTCGAGGGCCCCAACGCCGACGCCCGGATCGAGGTCAACGGCAAGGTGCTCTCGGTGCCCGAGATCAGCGCCCAGGTCTTGCGCCACATGAAGAAGATCGCCGAGCAGGGCCTCGGCCACGAGGTGCGCCAGGCGGTCATCACCGTCCCGGCCTACTTCAACGACCACCAGCGCCAGGCCACCCGCGACGCCGCCACCATCGCCGGGCTCGACTGCTTACGCATCCTGAACGAGCCCACGGCGGCCGCCCTGGCCTACGGCTTCAACAAGGGCAAACGCCAGCACATCGCGGTCTACGACCTCGGCGGCGGCACCTTCGACGTGTCGATCCTGCGCCTGGACGACGACCTGTTTGAGGTGGTGGCCACGAGCGGCGACACCTTCTTGGGCGGAGACGACTTCGACGCCGCCATCGGCGATCACCTCCTGGAGCTGTTCAAGCGCGCCCACAACGTCGATCTCACCGCCAACCGCACCGCGCGCCTCAAGCTCCGCGCCGCCGGTGAGCGGGCGAAGATCGCGCTCACCGAAGCCGAGCACGTTGAGCTCGACGTGCCGAACCTCGCCCGAGGCCCCAAAGGCGAAGAGCTCGGCCTCACGATCAAGCTCAGCCGCGACGAGCTCGCCCGCATCGTGCGCCCCCTCATCCAGCGCACCTTCTTGACCTGCGACGACGCGCTCTCCCAGGCCCGGCTCACCCGGGGGCAGATCGACCATGTGTTGATGGTCGGGGGCATGACCCGCCCGCCGTTCATCCGCGACGCCGTCGGCGACTACTTCGGCAAGGCGCCGTTCACCCGCATCAACCCCGATGAGGTCGTGGCCATCGGCGCCGCCATCCAGGCGCACACGCTCACCTCCGACAACCCCCAGGCCAGCGCGCTCCTGCTCGACGTGACGCCGCAGTCCTTGGGCATCCGCACCGTCGGCGGCTTCTGCGAGGTGCTCATCCCGCGCAACACGACGATCCCCACCGAGGCCACGAAGGTCTTCTCTACGGCGCACGACAACCAAGGTGAGGTGCGGGTCGAGGTCTACCAAGGCGAGAGCCGCATGGCGTCAGACAACGAGCTCCTCGGGCAGTTTGTCCTCGACCACCTCCGCCCCGCGCCGCGTGGCCAGGTGAAGGTGCGCATCGGCTTTGAGATCGACAGCGACGGCATCGTGCACGTCGTCGCCGAGGACCTCGACCGCGGCGCCCACCGCGACATGCGCATCGAGGCCTCCAGCGGGCTCACCCAAGACGAGGTGCAGTCCAAACGATTTGACGAGCTCGATTTCTGACGCTGAGATTCAGCGGTTCAGAGTTATAATTAACCAACCCGCGCAGGAGCCCCCATGGACGTTCGGATGCGTCAAGCCTACGAGGCCGAGGCCCTCGCCGAGATCCTCGGCGAGGTCGATTATTACCGGCTGCTTCAGCTCCCCCGGACCTGCGCCCAAGCCGACATCGAGCCCGCGTTCCGCGAAGAGTCCCGCCGCCTGCACCCCGACCGCTTCGCGCGCGTGGGCGACGCCGAGCTGCGCAACAAGGTCAACCGCATCTACCGCGCCTTGAACGAGGCCTACCGCACCCTGCGCGACCCCGACGCCCGCAGCGCGTACGACAACGAGCTCGGCGCGGGCTCCCAGCGCCTCTCCGACGAGGGCCGCAAAGAGGCCCGGGCGGGCGCGGCCGCGAGCGCCGACCCCGAGCAGGCCGCCCGCACCGAGAAGGGCGGAAAGTACTGGCGCATGGCGCTGCAGTGCTGGAAAGACGGCGACTACAACGGCTGCGTCATGCAGACCCAGTTCGCGCTCACCTTCGAGCCCGACAACGAGGTCATGAAGGAGCAGCTCGCCAAGGCCAAGGAGCGGGTCGCCAACACCGCCAAGAAGGCCTCGGACAACCCCTACAAGATCCGAATCGGCTGAGATGGGCGGCCTCTTCGGGAGCCTCGTGGCCATGTCCGCCCTCGCGGCGGTCGCGGCGGTCTTGTTGTCGCGGCTCATCGACGCCCGCGCCAAGCTGCGCCGCTTCGAGGCCGAGCTCGCCCGCCTCCAAGAGCTGCCTGCGGTCACCGAGCAGTCCCAGCGCGCCTTGGCCGAGCTTCACCACAACATCCAGACCTTGACCCTGCTCACCGCCGGCCCTGGGATGAGCCTGCCGTCCGACGCCAAGGCCTGCCTGGGGCACCTGCAGTCGCACCTTCAGAAGACGTTCGTGGAGCTTGGCCGCCGGGAGGTCGTCGAGCACCAGCTCCGCGAGGACCTGCGCGTCGCCCGCCAGTCTCTGCAAGAGCTCTCCCGGCGCATCGCCCGGCGCGGCAAAGAGCCCGCCGTCCCCGCCGGGGTGGTGCGCGCGCTCATCAACGAGCCCGGCGACGAGGCGCTCGAAGAGCTCGCCCAGCAGACCGCCGCCAAGCTCCAGCTCAAGGCCGCCCGCGCCGAGCTGGAGGAGCTGCGCGCCCGCTTTGGCCTCGCCCAGCGCACGATCACCGCCTTGGAGCGCCAGCTCATCGACGCCCACACCGACGAGCTGCCCGTGCTCCCGGCGCTCGTGCCCGATGAGCGCGGCGACGAGCCCCTGCGTGAGGTCTAGAGCCCCAGCGCCCGCATCAGCGCGCCGAGGATCTTCGCCTCGGCCTGGTGCACCCGGTCGTCTTGGCCGACCATCCAGCTCGCCAACATGAAGGCGTCTTGGCGGTCGTTCGGATCGGGCAAGGCCAAGGCGAGGGCGTTGAGATCGAGGGGCCGCGCCGCGTCTTCAGCGATCTGGAGCAGGAGCTCGTCGCGGCTCACGCCGGGGGAGACGGCCTGAAACAAGGCCAGCTCGGCGTCGCCGACGCGCCCATCGGCGAAGGCGACGTGCACCCACAGCGAGCGCAGCGCGGCGTCAGCGGGGTGTTTGCCTTGAAGCGGCTTGTTCTTGGGGTCACGCAAGGCGCTCATGAACTCGGTCGGTCGTCCCATCGTCTGCTCCGTTGCCGTGCGCTCATCACGAGCGCGGCCGCTTCTCGCAGCGGGAGCTTACCACCAGCCTTGGGACGCGATCCAGAGCTGGTACAGCCGCGCCCGATCTTCACCCTCGGCGCCGAGCTGATCGAGCACGCCGAGCACCTCGGAGGAGGACTCCGTGGAGCCCAGACCTAAGCGCGCGGTGAGCAGGCCACGCTCCCGGTCAAACACCCGCCAGGCGCACATCGTGAGCACGTCGTCGAGGCGCGCGATCACCAGGCGGGCGACGGCGGCGGCGCCCAAGGCGCGCAGGCCCTCGGCGTACTCAGCGGCGAAGGCCTCAGTGCCCCAGCGGGGGTCGTCGGCGTGCTGGGCCTCGACCTGATCGACGACGGTGTCCTTAAACAAGGACCGCCCCAGCTCACGCCACTCGACGACCTGCCAAGGCAGGACCTCATAGGCCACGCGGTATCGCCCGGCCTGGAGCAGCTCCCGCAGGGGCTCGGTCCACTCCGCGGCGAACCCGCCGGACTCCACCCGCAGAAGCGGCAGCCCCATTCGTTCGACGGCGTCTGCGCAGACCGTGAAGTCGGCCCCCCAGACATACACCGCGGCGCTCTCGGCGCGGGCACCGGCCCGGATCGTGCTGAGTCTGCTCATCATGGCTTCACCCTCTGCCCCTATGCTCTCACAGTTGCGCCGTGAAAAGCAAGGATCAAAGGGTGAGCGCCGCGACCGCTCAGTTGATCTGGGTCATGCTCGCGGTGAGCACCATGCTGTTGCCGCCCTTCGCCGTGAGCGCGCTGCCGGCCTTGAGGTCCATGTTGGCCCCGGCCTCGATGCTCACGCTGTTGTCGGCCTTGAGCACGAAGTCTTTGCACTTCATGGAGATGGTCTCTTTGGCCTCGACGATGATGTCTTTGCCGCAGTACACCGAGAGCACCTTCTCTTTGGCGTCCCAGATGATGCGGATCTCCTCGTTGAAGACGATGAGCTCGATGCGCTCCTCGCCCTTCGTGTCGTCGAAGGTGACGCGGTGGCCGGAGCGGGACTGGAAGACGCGGAGGTTGTCCTCTTTGTCTTCGTTGGCGTAGGGCGGGGTGTCCACGCCGTTGTACAGCGAGCCGATGACGATGGCGTTGTTGAAGTCGCCGTGGACAAAGGCCACGAGCACCTCATCGCCGATCTCGGGGATCGTCACCCAGCCGCGCTCTTTGCCGGCCATGGGCATCACGAGGCGCGCCCAGTACGAGAGGACCTCGTCGCCGCCGCTCGGGGGGCCAGGCAAGGAGGGGAACTTCACGCGCACCCGGGCCAGCTCGGCGGGGTCGACGTTGTCGGTGACGATGGCCTCGACGAGCCCCGGCATCTGCCCTGAAGAGGGGCGGCCGAAGCGGTCGGTGATCTTGGGCATTAGAGCCTCCCGGAGCGCGGCGCCGGGGCGTCGCGAAGGTGTTCTCAGGGTGTAGGACGAATCGGAGGTGGGCCCGCCGCGTTTGAGGGGTCGGTCGGGCTCCCCAACATTCTGCCCCAAGGCTCGCAAACACACAAGCGATGGTTACGTCCCGCCGTCATTCGGCGGACTTTCGCAGGGCGAGGAGCTGCACGCTGTGCTCATGAACGGTGCGTGGGCCCGCGCGCAGGCGCCAGATCACCGGGTCTTCTTCGGCCTCGACGGCGTACTGCAGGGTGAGGCCCAAGGCCCGGCGGTCTCCGGCCAAGGCCCGGCGGAGCTGCTCCGGGGTGATCCGCGCGTTGGGCGGGGTGACCTCGTCGTGCCAGGCCCAGGCGCAGGAGATCAACATCCCGCCGCCCGGGCGCAGCAGCGCGTCGGCCTGGGCGAGCAGCACCCGGGGATCTCGGCAGGAGTCGAGCACGTTGCACAGGAGCACGTTGTCGAAGCGCCCGGCCTCAAAGGGCGGGTCCAGGGCGTCGCCGACGAGGCCGCGGCCGGGGTAGGCCCGGGCCATGGAGAAGCTGAGGTCGAGGCCGATCCGGCGATCGGTCGCGACGTCCCCGCCGACGCCGAGGCCGCAGCCTAGCTCCAGAAACAGGCCGGGCTGGGCGGAGATCCAGGCGGCGACCCGCTCGTGCAAGGGGCTCGGCGGCGCGTCGCGGTAGGCCCGGATGAGCTGGGCCTCGCGGGGCAAGGATCCACCGGCGCCGCGCATCAGCCGGGCGGCGGTCGCCTCGGGGAGATCCCGCCGGGCGAACACCACCGCCGCCTCCGTCGCCAGCCAGGCGTCGAGGCTGCGCATCACCAAGGGCACGCCGTCCACGACGGGATACTCAGCGCCGCAGTTGGGGCAGGCGAGCCCGGCCGCGTGCGGCTCAAGCAGCTCGTACCGAATCTGGCCGTCCACGACCTGACGGCAGGCCGGGCAGACCAGCGGAGGTGAGCCCGGGAGCAGGAGCGCGGGCAGCGGCCCTACCCGACGATGACGTTGGGGCTGCCGACGATGAGGCTGCCCGAGCCGCCGCAGTGGGTGGTGCTGTCGCCCAGGCGCGCGGCGGGGATGTTGTTGAAGGTCACCGTGCCCGAGCCCGCGGCGACGACCCAAGAGTTTGGCCCGCAGCAGGCGGCGTGCTGGCCGGGGTCACCGATCCGAAGCGCCTGCATCCCGTTGACGATCACGTCGGGGCTGCCGGATTGGCCGGGCCCGGTGACCGGGTGTGGGCAGGCCGGGCAGCCGTGGGCGTCGGCGGGGTTGAAGGCGTTGTCACCAACACGGGATTGCGGAGGCATGGCGCACCTGAATGGTTTTCCACAGCATAGCACAGGCCGGCGTTATTCTGAGCGGATGCAGACGCGCCTCGCCGACCACCTCGCGAACATGCTGTTCTTGCCCGCCCGGCTCATGCGTAAGGCGATCCCCAAGCCCGTGCGGGATCACCTCGAAGATCGCCTGTTCTACGCGATCTTTCAGGTCACCCGGGTCACGAACGACGCCTACCCAAGCCGCGAGGACAAGCCTGGGGCTGAGGCGCCGGTCAACCCTCCCAGCTCACGTTCAGGACAAGCTGCTGATCCCCCTCGTTCGTCGCCTCGCCGTTGAACCCGACATAGGCCCCGCCGCTGCCGCCGCCGCTGTCGCCGAGGCCTGAGTCGCCGCCGCTGCCCTCGGAGATCACGACGCTGCCGGTGTAGAAGCTCGACCCGCTCCAGGCGATCTCCCCCCAGCTCACCTCGACCTCCACCGCGTCGTCGGGCACACCCCACGCGCCGAGCGCCGCGCTCTTCACGGTGACCTGGCCGCTCTCGTCGCCCGCGAGGAGGCCAAGGCGCGCGCCATAACCGTCCACGAACACGCAGAGCGACGACGGGGTGGGGCCGAGCTGGCGCCCGTTCACCACGAAGTCGACGATCACCACGGCGCCGAGCGAGCCGCTCACGGAGTCGGGCGGGCACTCGCCGCCGGTGCTCGCGGTGTCGTCTACGGCGACGTCTTTGGCGGGCTCCGGCAGCTCAAAACAACCCCCGAGGATCACCATCGTCAACAGGGTGGAGGGGGTCGTCGCGCGCATGGGGGATCCTCGCTGGGTGTGTTCGCTCGTGTTCAAGCTACGCAAAAGAACGCCCCCATACAAGCGCAGAGCACGATTCTCTGAAAACATGCGCTTTGGTGGTCCACATTGACACACAAGTGAAATATCTTGACGGTTCCCCGACGAGATCATCCTGGGGATGAAGAAAAAGGAGCAACAACCATGTTCAAGCACACTGCGCGGGCTGCCGCGCTTGTCCTCCTCGGGGCCTTCACGGCCTGTAGCACGGGCGGCTTCGAGGGGAAGCTCGTAGACGGCCTCACCGGCCAGCCCGCGGCCGATATCACCCTGCTCGCCAAAGCGGATGGTGGTGACCTCACCTGTCAGGTGCGCGAAGGCAAGACCGACGCGAACGGCGTCTTCAAGATCGAGAACACCTGCGCGGGCGCGAACTACACGCTCAGCCCCGGCGACAAGAACCTCCTGCTCGCGGGCGCCCCGGCGATCGTCGGCGGCACCCCGTCGGCGGGCCCCGTCGAGCTGAAGGTCTGGCGCACGAACGAAGGCGACGGCGTCTACATCCTCCAGGGCACGAGCCTCAAGCCCGTGAGCACCTACGCCGACATCAAGAAGGCCACCCTGCTCGGCACCCAACAAGAGATCCGTTACCCCTCGACGAAGCCCTCCAAAGAGGAGACCTGGAACCTCATCGCCCCGGGTGAGCACCTCGTGCTCGTCGGCAAACGCGCCACGACTGAGCTTCAGCTCATCCCCGCCGTCGAGAACCCCGAGATCAAGTTCAACCCCGAGGTCGAGGGCGACAAGTTCTTCACCTTGGGCGCCAACTGGCTCTACTTCGGCGTCGAGGCCAAGTCCGAGACCGACTTCAAGATCGTCGAGTCCACCCTTGACGCCTCGAAGGTCGTGTCCGTGGCCGAGGGTGAGCGCACGGCGAAGTACATCGCCGCCGACGCCTTGCCCAAGGGCAAGTACTTCTTGGCGGGCCCGAACGACCGCCGGGCCTACGTCGTTCGGTTTGGGGACGCCGCTCCGGCCGCCCCGGCTGAAGGTGCCGCGCCCGCCGAAGGCGCCGCGCCCGCCGAAGGCGCCGCGAAGTAAGCTCAACCCCTTGTAGAGGCCCTCCTCAGCGGGCCTCTACAAGCGCTCGCTCAGCGCGCCCGGCGACGCAGGAGCGCCAGGGCGCCCAGGGCGAGGCCCCACCACGCCGAGGGGGCCTCAGCGCTGGAGCACGCGCAGCCGGGGCGCAGCACGACCTGATCCGGCCGCACGAGGCCGCCGCCGTCTGTGTCGCCGCCGGCCGTGTCGTCGCCGGTGGTGCCGGTGTCGTCGCCAGGGGTGCTCGTGTCGTCACCCGTGGTGCCGGTGTCGTCCGTCGTGCCCGTGTCGTCGGGGGTGCCCGTGTCCTCGGGCTCGTCGCAGGCGTCGCCGATCCCGTCCTTGTCTTTGTCGGCCTGGTCGGCGTTCTTCACCGTCTCGCAGTTGTCGGCGTCATCGGCCACGCCGTCGTCGTCGTCGTCGCTGAGGCTCGCGGTGATCGCCGTCGCCCCGGCGTAGGTGTCGTCGCCGCCGCCGCCGCCCGAGCCGCCGGTGTCGTAGGAGTAGAAGCCGACCTGGCCCGCGGGCAGGGGGCTCGAGTCCTCGACCTTCGCGACGACCTTGCCGTCTACGGAGGCGATGATCACGCCGTCGTTCACCTCCAGGGTGAGGCTGAACTCGCCGTTGCGGTTGATGCTGGCGGGCGTGTTGATCAGCGCCTCGCCGCCGTCCTCGTCCACCTTGATCACGATGAGGGAGCTGCTAGACGCGGAGTCCACCGGGGGCGGTGCGCTGTTGCGGGTGACGACGGCGATGTAGAAACGATCGGCGGCGCTGAGGTGGGAGACGACGCCCATGGAGTCATCGTCCTGGTTGAAGAGCTTGGCCTCGACCTTGCCTTGGGCGTAGGACTCGCCGCGCGTGACCCAGTTGTCGGCGGCGGTGTTGCCGCCGTATCCCTTGAAGTCAACGCCCTG
>JBEAVX010000195.1:0-2976 GCA_041160755.1 Pseudomonadota bacterium | reverse complement strand
GCCCTCGACGACGGCGCGAACGTCGGCGAAGCCGCGCTCGGCGTCGATGAAGGGCGGGGCGTGGGCCTCGGGGGGCTTGGTCGGGTCGGCCAGGATGGCGTCGGCCAGGGGCTCCAGGCCGGCCTCGATGGCGAGCTGGGCCTTGGTGCGGCGCTTCTGGCGGTAGGGGAGGTAGAGGTCCTCCAGCCGGGCGAGGGTCTCGGCCTCCATGAGCTGCGCGCGGAGCTCATCAGTGAGCTTGCCCATCTCGTCGATGGCCTTGATGACCCGCTCGCGCTCGGCCTCCAAGGCGCGGAGGCCCCGAAGGCGCTCTTCGAGGCGGCGAAGCTGGATGTCGTCGAGGCCGTCGGTGGCCTCCTTGCGGTAGCGGGCGATGAACGGCACCGTCGAGCCCTCGTCGAGGAGCCGCACGGCGGCCTCGACCTGGCGGGGTTGCACAGCGAGCTCTTCAGCGATTCGGAGGACGACGTTCATTCCAGCTCCAGCGGGGATCCCGATGGGTAACGGCCCCAGGATCCCCACGCCAGGGGGCCTAGGGGACGCCGCCGCTGATCTTCACGGTGCCGCCGATGTTCGCGACGCCGATCTGGTCACGCAGCGCCTCGGCGTGCGCCCGGCTCAAAGAGGAGTTGTATGTGAGGCTGAAGTCGCCGCCGACAGACCCGAGGCCAAAGAGCGCGTTCAGGTCGGTGAGGAGTGCGTTTGTGCCGACATCGAGCTCGTCATCAATGGTGAGCAGGCCCTCAAGGCCGGTCAGGCTCACCAAGACGGAGTTGCTGTGGATGTACAGCTCGCTAAGCTCGGTGATCCCGCCGAGAGCGCTCAGGTCGGTGAGCTTGGCGTTCCGGTGCAGCGAGAGCTGCCCGTCAAGATCGATGAGGGCCTCCAGCCCATGCAGGCTCTCCAAGGAGTCGTTGTCGTTAATGATCAAGTTCGTGCCGATGGTCGCCAGCTTGTCGAGGCCGCTGAGGTTGATGAGCTTGGCGTTCTGGCTGATCTCGACGCGGGTCTTGGCGAGCTTGAGGCCATCCAGGCCGCTCAGGTCGGTGAGCTCGTCGCTGTTGTTGATCAGCAGCCCTTCGGTGATGACCTTGACGTTCTCCAGCCCCGTCAAGCTCGTGAGGCCCTTGAGCCGCCGAATCTGCAGGTGGCCCTCAATGCGGGTGGCCGAGGACAGCCCGGCGAAGTTCACCAAGGCCGGGGAGTCGGCGAAGCTCAGCGAAGGCAAGGTGGTCAGGCGCTCAAAGCCTGCCAACGAAGCGAGCTGGGGGTTGTCATTGATGGCGATTGACATCGTAACGGCGGTGAGGGCGGGCAGCTTGATCCCCGTCATCGAGTCGCAGAACGCGAGCTTGAAGGAGCCGATGGTCGAGAGCGCGCTGAGGTCGCTAAGGTCGGTCAAGCCCTCGACGTCATCGATGTGCAGGGTGTCGCCGATCGTGGTGAGGCTGGAGAGGCCGGAGAGGTTCTCCAGCTTCAACGAGGTCAGCTTGAGGCTCCCGCCGATGGACGTGAGGCCCTCTAGGCTGTTGAGGTTCGTCAACGCTTGGGCGTCGGAGATGGCCAGATCGCCGCTCAGGGTGGTCAAGAAGCCCAAGCCGCTGAGGTCAACGAGGGAGCTGGCGCCGTCAATGACCACGCTGTCGACCCACAGCGAGGGGTTGAGGCCGTCGAGGCCGGTGAGTCCGTTGAGGGACTGAAGGTTCAGCTCGCCGCCGATGAACACGAGGGCGTCGAGGCCAGAGAGATCCCCGCTGGTGTGGTTCAGTCTCTGAAAGATGAGGTCACCGCCAACGCTGGTGAGGCTTGAGAGGCCGCTGAGGTCGGGGAGAGACGGGCTGGAGGTGCTCAGGGTGAGGCTACCCCCCACCTCAGTCAAGGCGCTGAGACCGGAGATGTCGCCGAGGCCAGAGACGCTGAGCTCCAGATCGCCCGTCACCCACTCCAAGGCCGACAGACCGTTCAGTTGGGTGAGGTCGCCGGACCTCCCCACCTCCAGCAGAACATCTCCGTCGATGCCCACAACACAAGAGAGCAGCTTGACCTGATCGTCATCCACGAGGTCCAGCGTCACGTCGCCGTGGATCTCCCGGTCGCAGGCCGCTTCGCAGACCTCGTCGACGTTCCCGAACTCCACGTCGCCGGTGAAGGGGTCGCCGGCGTGCAGCCTCGGGTCCGAGGGGGCGCAGTCGTCGGCGTTGGCGACGCCATCCCTATCGATATCATCATCGCCCTTCGACTCGCGACAGTCATCGTCTGTGCCGGGGTACACCCTGGGGTCGGTGTCGTCGCAGTCAGAGACACCGGAATAGCCATCGCCGTCGAGGTCGTCGTCGAGGGTCAACTCGTCACAGTCGTCGTCGAGGCCGTTGTACGGGATCTCGGCCACGCCGGGGTTGACCAGCGGATCCCGATCGCGGCAGTCTTCGGCGTGAATGTAGCCGTCGCCGTCTACATCGTCGTCGGGGGTGGTGGGATCGCAGTCATCGTCGAGGCCGTTGTAGAGCCGCTCTGCGTCGCCAGGAGAGACGGAGGGGTCTGTGTCGTCGCAGTCCAGGTAAGCGGGCCAACGGTCGCCGTCGCCGTCCACTGGCGCGGTGTCGTCGGCGCTGTCTTCGCCAGTGTCGAGGGGCTCTTTGTCGCCGCAGGCCAGCAAACCGAACGCAAAGCAGAGGGTGAGGTGGGCACGCATCGACGCTCCGTTTGTCAGGGATGCTCGTTAGAGCACCGCTGGGGCTGATGGGATCACTCGCTCGTCTTCGGGCGTTTGCGGTAGACTCTCGCCAAAGGAGCGGCCATGAAGGCGACACGCGCGGCGGGCCTCGCGCTCATCACCACGCTGATGTTTTTTGCGGGCGCCGAGGGCCTCGCGCGCCTCCTCTACGGCGCGCCGAGGCCGATGATGGGCGTGGAGCGCCAAGACGCCTACCTGCATGTGGACGGCGACGGCGTCATCGTGAACCACCACCTCAAGGA
>JBEAVX010000188.1:0-5022 GCA_041160755.1 Pseudomonadota bacterium | reverse complement strand
GGGGTGGTCGCCGCGCCGGACACCGTCGCCGCCGCCCGCGCCGCCGTGGCGTCTCTGCCCGAGGGCCTGGACCTGATCGTCGCGCTCGGCAACCTCCCCGAGGCCGAGGCCAAGCGGGTGCTGGAGGAGGTGCCCGGCCTGTCGATGGGCCTGTTCACCCAAGGAGACAGCTTTGATGAGCCCCGGCAGCTCGGCGGCGTGGGCTGGGTCGAGGTGGCGCCGAGGGGTCGGTATGTGAGCGTCGCGCGGCTGCGCTTGGGCTCGACGGCGGGGCAGGGCGTCGAGGCCGAGGCGGAGGCCGTGTGGGCGGAGCTCGTCGGGCTGATCGCGCGGCGGGAGCGCCTGGAGGCGGGTGAGGCACGGGACCAGCTCGACGCCAAGATCACGGCGTTGGAGGCTGAGCTTGAGGCCAAGGCCGCCGGGCGTAACCTCGCGGCGGTGGAGTCTCGGCCCTTGGGCTCGGATCTGGACGGCCCGGCGACGGTGAGCGCGGCGATCGAGACCTACAAAGGGGTGCGGGTGAGCCAAGCCAAGGCCCAGGTGGAGGAGGCCCCGCCGCACAGCGCGGGCTACGCCACCTCGGGCGAGTGTGTGCGCTGTCACAGCCTCCAGTTCGCGCGCTGGACGTACACCCCGCACGCGAAGGCTGTCGCCAGCCTCAGCCGCCGAGGGGAGCAGCAGAACCCCGAGTGTGTGGGCTGTCACACGACCGGCTACGCCGAGCCCGGCGGCTTCGCCGAGACGACGCCGAGCGCCTTGCGGACCTGGGGCGGCGTGCAGTGTGAGGCCTGCCACGGCCCGCTCAAGGGCCACCCGAGGGTCGCCGAGGCCGCGCCGCAGCCGGTCACCGAGGCGACGTGCCGGAGCTGCCACGACGCGGCGAACTCGCCCAGCTTCGACTACACGAGCTATCTGCGGCAGGTGATCTGCCCGGCGGACCCTAAGCCCGGAGACGGCGTGGGCGAGGGGACCGCCGAGCCTTAGGCTCGGCTCACCAGGTCGCCAAGAACTTGTCGACCTCCTCCCGCTCCACGAGGCCCAGAGACAGCTCAAGGCAGTGGTTGCAGATGTCGACGTTCTGGTGGCGGTAGACGCCCCGGCTCTCCAGGTGGGACTTGCCGCAGAACTGGCAGGTGGCCTCGTCCGGCGCGAGCAACTTTTGGCGGTTTCTGCCAATCTCGACGACGCAGACGTCGCAGATGTTGGCGTCGCTGCCCGCCATGAGGTGCGTACACTCCTTCGTGGTGCGCCCGCAGGCCGTGCAGCGGGCGTCCTCGCGGTCGGTGACCGGGCGGGGCGGCCGGTTCGCCGTGGGCGGCACCAAGGCGCGCACGAGCTCTTGCACCTTGAGGCTGGAGCCCCGGCGGTGGGCCAGCTCATGGAGGGCCTTCACCGAGGCCGGGTCGCCGGTCATGCCCAGGCCGACCAAGGCCGCGACGCCGAGCTCCGCGTCGGCCGTGGCCGCCCAGCGCTCCAAGAGGCGGCGGCCCGACCGGCTGCGGCGGGAGGCGACGGCCAAGAGCACGAGGGCCTGGTGCGCCCGGGCCTCGCGGCGCTGGGTCTCGACGTTCTTGCGGTGGGCGTTCACGTCGGAGGTGGGGCCGAGGCGGTCGACGGCGGCGCGCTTGAGGTCTTCTTCCTCCAAGGTGAGGCCCCGGGTGAGCACGGGCTCGGGCAAGGCGGCGGCGGCGGCCAAGGCGCGGCGGCCAAGGTCCGCGCCGAAGGTCTTGCCCGGCTCACGCAGGGCGACGCCGACCTCTTCTGCCAAGGCGGCGGCGGCCAGCTCACAGGCTGACTCCCAGATGCGGAAACGTAGGCCCTCGTCTTGGCTCACGGAGAGGCCCTCGACGAGGGTGGGCAACATCGACGGCCCGGCGGCGCGGAGCTGGTCGAGGAGGATCTCCACCCGCTGCCGGGTGACGCTGCGCGGGGTCTTGAGGCCCGACTCCAAGGGCGCCTTGTCATAGGCCGTCAGCTCGGCCTTCAGCGCCTTGGACAACCACACGTTGTCTTTGGAGACCCGGCGCACACGGCAGAGCTCTAAGTAAGCCTCCATGTGGTCGGGGTTCTCCTCCAGGGCCTCTTTGAAGACGCGCAGAGCCTCGCTGGGGTTGCCCTCCTCCAAGAGCGCGCAGCCCAAGGTGTAGCGGGCGCTGCGGTTGCCGGGGTCGATCAAGAGCGCCTGGTTGCAGGCCTCCCGGGCACGTTTGGGCTCGCCGAGCTGCAGAAACGCCATGGCCACCCGGGCGTGAACGCGGGGGTCTTCGGGGCGCTCCTCCAGGTATTGGCGGAAGTGCTGGATGGCGTTCTTGTACTTGCCGAGGTGGTACGCCACCATGCCCAGGTTGAGCCGGGCCGAGGCGCGGTGGCGCTCGTGCTCGCGCAGGCGGATGAAGAGCTTCTCGGCCTCTTGGAAACGCCCGGTGGCGAGGCAGGTCTGGCCCACGTCCCGCAGGAGCGTCGGCAGCAGGTCTTGGGAGGGCTCAAGCTGCAAGGCGCGCACGAGGTGGTACTGGGCGCGCTCGATGAGGCGGCGGCTGTCGCCGACCTCCTGCGCCCGCTCGGCGAGCACGCGGCCGAGGTACAGGTGCGGCTCCCAGCTCTCGGGGGCGAGGCGGCAGGCCGTCTCCAGGTGCTTGAGGGCCAGGTGGCGGTCGCTCTCGCTGCGGTAGAGCGCGCCCAAGGCGAGGTGGAGGTCGGCGCGCTCGGCGTCTAAGCGGGTGGCCTCATCCAGGTACTTTCGCGCGGCGTCGGGGCGGCCCATGCCCACGAGGGCCGAGCCCGCGACGACCATGGCGCCGACGTGCAGAGGGTCTTCACCGAGCACCTTGCGGGCCTGGGCGAGGGCTTGGTTACACGTCGCCTCGCCGCCGCCGTGGTACAGCCCGCGAGAGAGCGTCGCGCGGGCGAGCTCAAAACGGGCCTCGGGATCCTCGGGGTGCTCCTGGAGCTGCTTCTCCAGGCGGCTGATGTGCCAGTCCAGCTTCTTGTGCGGATACATGGAGCTTTGGCTCGGGGAGGCGAAGGAGGGAGGGCGAAGCGGCGGAGCAGTAGGATATCCCGTCGCGGGCCGCGCGCGAAGCGGTCGGATAGGAAGGCGGGCCCTAAAACACCCGCCTGGGAGCTTGAGCATGGTGACGGACCCCGAATCACGCCGCGAGCAGGCCATCGCCGCGCTGGTCCCCCTGTTCTTCATCTCCGGCGCGACCTCCCTCGTCTACCAGACCTTGTGGGCGCGCGAGCTGCAGCTCATCGTCGGCACCTCGCAGTTCGCCATCGCGACGGTGCTCTCGGCGTTCATGGGCGGCTTGGCCGTGGGCGGCCTCGTGATGTCGCGCTACGCCGACCGAATCCAGCGCCCCTTGTTGACCTATGGCCTGTTGGAGATCGGCATCGGGCTCTACGCCTTGTTGTTCCCCTGGATGTTGGACGCCGTCGAGCCGGTGTATCTCGGCTTTTATCGGACGTTCTCGCCGGGGCCGCTCGCTTATGGCCTGTTCCAGTTTGTGCTCCTCGGCGCGCTGTTGTTGTTGCCCACGAGCTTCATGGGCGCGACCTTGCCCCTGCTCGCGCGCTTCACGACGACCCGTCTAGGCGCCGCCGGGGACCGCGTGGGCCTGCTCTACGGCGTGAACACCTTCGGGGCGGTGCTGGGCATCGCCGTGGCCGGGTTCTGGGTGCTGCCGGAGCTTGGCGTTCGGCTGACGACCTTGGGCGCGGCGGCGGCGAACGGGCTGTTGGGCCTCGGCGCGGTGATGTTGAGCCGCTCCTCGGAGGAGGCCACGCTCTCGTTGGAGCCCGACCGCGACATCGAGGTCGAGCTTCGGCCCAACCTCACCCCGGTGCTCTTGGGCGCGGCGCTCACGGGCTTCGCGTCGTTGGTGTACGAGGTGGCTTGGTTTCGCCTCGTCGGCCTGATGTTGGGGGGCAGCACCTACGCCTTCTCGACGATGTTGCTCGCGTTCTTGACCGGCATCGCCTTGGGCGGCTGGGCCGGTGGACCCTACGCCGACGCCAGCCTGCGGGATCGGGGCCCCGGCGGCCCTCTGCGCGGGTTCATGGCGCTGCAGGTCGGCGTGGCGCTGTTGACCTGGCTGATGATGTACCTCTACCAAGAGCTCCCCTTCGCCTTCGTCATGCTGTTTGACCTCGCGGGCGGCGCCGAGGGCCTGCTCTGGCCGATGAAGGTGCTGCTCGCGGCCTTGGTGATGACCCCTCCGGCGCTGTTGATGGGGGCGAGCTTCCCGTTCTTGGTGCGGGCGGCGGTGGGCTCCAGCGAGGGCGCCTTGGGGCAGCCCGTGGGCCAGGTCTACGGGGCGAACACCTTGGGCTCCATCGTCGGCTCCTTCGCCGCGGGTTTTGTGCTCTTGCCGCTCTTGCGGGTGACCGGGGCGGTGAGCGTGGCGAACGCGGCGAACGTGCTCGCGGCCTTCATCGCCTTGGTCGGCGCCTTGCACATCGAGCGCAGCTTGCGCCCCAAAGCGGTGTTGGTCCCGGCGCTTCTGGGCCTCGGCTTCATCGGCCTCGGCGTACGTTTCCCGCCGCCGTGGGAGCCCTTGTTGATGACCGCGGGGCTCTACAAGTACGTCTCCGAGTTCAGCGACCACAGCCGCGAGGGTGTGCTCAACTTCGCCGTGCGGGAGTACGACCTCTTGTTCTACGAGGAGGGCCTCTCCAGCGTCGTCACCGTGGCCCAGTCCAAGGGCTCGGGGAACATCTGGCTCGCCAACAACGGCAAGGTGGACGCCTCCACCACCGTCGACATGCCGACCCAGGTGATGGTCGCCCACCTGCCGTTCTTGTTCGTCGAGGCCCCCGAGGACGTGCTGGTGATCGGCCTCGCCTCGGGCATCACCTTGGGCGCGGCGACGCTGCACCAAGAGCCCCGCTCCATCGAGGTCGTCGAGCTGGAGCCGAGCATCCTCAAGGCCTCGCACTACTTCGACGACTACAACCACGACCCCTTGAGCGACCCCCGGGTAAAGCTCATCGCCAACGACGGGCGAAACCACCTGCTCCTCG
>JBEAVX010000179.1:0-9213 GCA_041160755.1 Pseudomonadota bacterium | reverse complement strand
AGGCCGTGGTGATCCTCGGCGGCGTGGGCGTGGGGCGCAGCCGCCTCGTGTCTTGGCTCGCCCAGCGCGCGCAGGAGCTCGCGGGGGTCGCCGTGGCCTCGGCCCACATCGGCCCGGGGCGCCCCTTCGTCGTCGAGGAGCTGGTCGCTGGGCTCCGCGCCGCTGAGGGACTGCCCCCCGAGGCGCCGCCCCCCGCCGGGGTCCCCGTCGATGAGCGGATCGTGCGCGCCCTGCGCCGCCTGCGGGCCCTCGCCGGGGCGCGCACCCTCGTGCTCACCCTCGACGACGTGGCCTGGAGTGAAGACGCCCTGCGCCTCGTCGAGCGCGCCTTGACGACCTCGGGCCTGGGGCCGACGCTGCTGGTGCTCAGCGCCCAACAAGACGCCTTGGACGCCCGCCCCGCTGAAGCCGCCGCCGTCGAGCGCCTCCGCCCCCGGGTCCACACCTTGCCCCTGGGCAACCTCCCCGAGGGCCAGCGCGGCGCCTTGGTGAGCGCGATCCTGCGCCTCACCCCCGCCCTGCGCACCCTCGTCGCCGAGCGCTCCGCCGGGAACCCGCTGTTCGCGACGCTGCTCGTCGGGGACTGGGTCAAGCGCGACGCCTTGGAGGTCGGCGAGGGCGGCTTCTGCCTCAAGGCCGGGGTGAGCCCGGCGCTGCACGCGGACCTCGCCGCGCTCCAGCACAGCCAGGTCGCGGCGCTCCAGGCCAGCCTCTCTGACGAGGACTGGCGCGCCGTGGGCCTCGCCAGCGCGCTCGGCGTCGAGGTAGACCCTGAAGAGTGGCGTCAGGCCGTGGCCGAGGCCGGGCTCTTGCCCAGCCCCAGCTTGGAGGCGCGGCTCATCGACGCCCAGCTCCTGCGGCCGCTGCCTGCGGGCGAGGGCTGGGTGTTCACGACGGGGCTGTTGCGGGAGTCCTTGCTCGCCGCCGTCGGCGCCACCCCGGCGCTGCAGCTCGCCTGCGCCCGGGCCTTGGGGGCGGACCCACGCCGCGCCGACCGCGCCGCCCAGCACCGCCTCGCCGGAGGGGACGCCCAAGGCGCGTTTGGGCTGGCCCTCGCCGCCGCCCGGCGCGACGCGGGCACCGGGCGCATGGACACCCTCGGCGCGCGGCTGCGGCTGCTGGAGGAGTGCCTCGCCCGGGGCGCCCAGCCGACCTTGGCCGAGCGCGCGGCCTGGCTCACGGCGCGGGGGGTGTTCCTGCGGTTCGGCGAGGGCCGCATGGAGGCCGGGATGGCGCTGTTTGAGGAGGCCACGCCCTTGGCTGAAGCCGCCGGGGACCACGCGCTCCAGGCCGAGCTGCTCCGCCGTCGAGGGGGCGTGCGTTTCACCTTGGGCCACGCCGACGGCGAGACGCTGATCGCCGAGTCCTTGGTGTTGGCCGAGGCCCACGGGCTCATCGACCACCAGATCGACGCGCTGCGGGATCTCGGGACGATCTTGCGGCACCGCGGCGCCACCGCCGAGGCCGAGCGCCACATCCGGCGGGCGATCCAGCTCGCCGAGGACCACAACCGGCCCGAGCAGCTCACCCGCGCGCGCTCGCCCTTGGCGATGCTGCTCCTCGACGCCGGGCGGCCCGCCGAGTCCCGGGCGCTCCTGGAGCTGTGTTTGGTGGATCTCGCCGATGGCAGCTCCCGCCTGCAGCTCGCCACCACCCACAACGCCATGGCCGGGACGCTGCGGGCGCTGGGTGAGCTCGACGGCGCCCAGGAGCACTATTGGCGGTCGTACACGCTCTACGACGAGATCGGCTCGGAGCTCGGCGCGCTGCCGCGCTACAACGTCGCGGACATGTACATGGTCGAGGGGCGCCACGAGGAGGCCCGGGCGCTCTTGGACGAGGCGCTCACGGTGCTCGTGGAGCGCCCGTCTACGCTGATGTCGTCCTATGTGCTCTCCCAGATGGTGTCCCTCGACGCCGAGCAGCGCCGCCTGGAGCTGCTCACGCCCCACGTCGCCGGGCTCGCCGAGGCGCTGGAGTCGGGGCAGCTCGCGGATCGTGCGGTGCTCACCAAGCTGAGCCACGCCCAGAAGCTCCTCCACGCGCGCCCCGAGGGCGTCGATCCCGACACCTTGGCCCGCCTCGACGGCCTCGTCGCCCTGCAGGAGACGCGCCTCAAGGGCTGACCCCGCGACTCCGGCGGGATCTTCAGTTAAAGGCTGCTTCCCAACCTGGAGGCTCGCCGCCGCGCGAGCAGGAGCGCGCTGATGGGTCGCATCTTCGAGACACGTAAGGCCACCATGTTCGCCCGCTGGGACAAGATGGCCAAGATCTTCACCCGGATCAGCAAAGACATCACCATCGCCGTGAAGGCCGGTGGGCCGGTGGTCGAGAACAACCCCGCCCTGCGCCGGGCCGTGCAGAACGCCCGCGCGGCGAACATGCCCAAAGACAAGGTCGAGAACGCGATCAAGCGGGCGGCGGGCAACGACGCGAGCGACTACCAAGAGCTCATCTACGAGGGCTACGGCCCCCACGGCATCGCCGTCCTGGTGCAGACCGCGACGGACAACCCCACCCGCACCGTGGCCAACGTGCGCAACGCCTTCAACAAAGGCGGCGGCAACATGGGCTCCACGGGCTCCGTGGCGTTCCAGTTCAAACACATGGGCGTCTTCCGCATCTCCCCCGAGGGCGTGAACGCTGATGACATCGAGCTCGACCTCATCGACCACGGCTTGGAGGAGATGGGCGAAGGCGAGAGCGACAAGGGCGAGGCCCAGCTCGTGATCCGCTGCGCGTTCAACGACTTCGGCCGCCTGCAGCGCGCCATCGAAGAGCGTGGCCTCACCGTGATCTCCGCCGAGGCCGAGTACATCCCCTCGGCGCCGACGGAGCTGCCTGAAGACGCGGCCACGGAGGTGCTCAAGATGATCGACCGCCTGGAGCAAGACGACGACGTGCAGAAGGTCTTCCACAACCTGGCCTGAGCCACGGGGCCAACGCCTTCTCGGAGCCCGGATGAGCACCTTCTCCCTGCTGATGACGCTGGTGGCCATCGCCACCCTGGTCGGTGGCCTGTGGTTCACCCGGCTCAGCCGCCGCGACAAGACCGCCCAGGACGCCGAGGCGACCCTCGCCGCGCGCCGGGCGGAGTGGCAGCGGGCCTGGGCGAGCGAGGGGCCCTCGGACGCCCGGGCGGACGAGCTCTTTGACCTCTGGCTCGCGCACTACCGCGTCATCGCGCCGCTCTCGCCCTCAAGCCTCGTCGTCTTCGGCGAGACCGTGCGCCAGGGCTTGAGCGACCCCAACCTCGCCGCCCGCTGGTCCCGTCGCCGGGCCAAAGACGCGGCGGACTTCGTGAGCTTCGTCGATGAGCGCCGCCCCGGGGCGAGCGGAGGTGCCCGTGCGGCCGGTCCTCTCTGAGCTGTTGGCGCTCCTTCGCCTGGAGCGCATCGAGGAGAACCTCTTCCGTGGCGCCAGCCAAGACTTAGGCTGGGGCGCGATCTTCGGCGGTCAGGTGGTGGGTCAGGCGCTCAGCGCGGCGGCCCAGACCACCCCGGCGGATCGCCACGTTCACTCCTTACACGCCTACTTTCTGCGCCAAGGCGACGCCAAGCGCCCCGTGGTGTACACCGTCGATCCCATCCGCGACGGCAAGAGCTTCACCACCCGCCGGGTGATGGCCGTGCAGGGCGGGCAGGCGATCTTCTCCTTGGAGGCCAGCTTTCAGGTGGTCGAGGAGGGGCTTTACCACCAGCGGGCCGTGATGCCCGAGGTGCCGCCGCCTGAAGACCTCTTGAGCGAGCGGGATCTCGCCTTGGCCATCGCCGAGCGCCTGCCGCCCAAGCTCCGGGCCCGGGCGACGGCCGAGCGCCCCATCGAGCTGCGCCCGGTCAACCCCGTGGACCCGGTGTTTCCCGAGGTGCGCCCGCCGGACAAGGCCGTGTGGATCCGCGCCGCCGACCCGCTCCCCGACGACCCGGCGCTGCACCGTTACCTTCTGGCCTACGCCTCGGACTTCCACCTGCTCACCACAGCGCTTCTGCCCCACGCCGTGAGCTGGCTGACGCCGGGGATGCAGGTCACGAGCCTCGACCACGCGATGTGGTTTCATGGCGCGCTGCGCATGGACGAGTGGCTGCTGTACGTCATGGAGTCGCCGTCGGTGAGCGGCGCCCGTGGGCTCGTGCGGGGCCAGGTGTTTGACCGCAGCGGGCGGCTCGTGGCGAGCACCACACAAGAGGGCCTCGTGCGCCAGCGCAAGATCGACAGCGCGGAGTAAACGAGGCTAGGCGATCACCGCCCAGATCGGCTCTGTGGCGACGTGCTCGGTGGGGTCGATGTCGGCGAGCGCCATGAGCGTCGCGCCGAGGTGGTCGGGCACGAGCGCCTCGCCGCTCTCCGTGGCGTCGCCGCTCTCCAAGTCCACACGTTTTCCGGCGATGCGGTCGTCATAGCCGCCGATGGCCCGGCCGCCGCGCACCCCGGCGCCGAACATCAAGCACGAGGTGAAGGTCCAGTGCTCTTTGCCGCCGCGTGAGTTGAGCTGCGGGTAACGGCCCATCTCCGAGCACACCACGACGGTGACCTCCTCCATGAGCGTGTCATGGCTGAGCCCCGGGCGCTCGGCGAGGGTGTCCGCCACCAACAACAGCGCGGCGAACAGCTCCTCAAAGTTGTTCGACTGGTTGGCGTTCACGCCGTGGGTGTCCCAAGAGAGGCCCTGAAACCCTTTGTGTCCGATGCTCGCGCAGCGGCAGGCGCCGATGGCCAAGGCCTCGACGAGCATGGCGATGTCATCGGAGAGCGTGAGCCCGGCGCTCTCTAAGCTCAAGGCCGAGACGACCTCCCCGGCACGAACGGCGCGGCGCTCGGACTCCAAGCGGCCTTGGGCCAAGGCCCCGGCGCGGCCACGCTCCAAGAGCGCGGCGTTGGTGCCGGTGAGGTGGGCGACGAGGTTGTCCTCCAAGGCCTCGATCGTGGCGCTGGGGGTGTAGAGCGGGGAGTCGCGGTGGGCGAGGGCCTGGCCGCTCACGAGATCGGCGAGCTGCCCGGCCTTGCCCGCCCGGGCGACGACGCCGCCGTGAAGGTGGGTGTACGACGGCCCCGAGAGGCTCAAGAGCGGCATCACCGGATCGGCGACGGCGTAGGCGGCGAGCAGCGCGGGCCAGTCATCGGCGGCGGGCAGGCTCGTGCCCGTGGTCATCAGGCGCAGACAGACGTCATGGGCCACAGATCGGGACTCGACGCCGTTGATGAACACGGTCTTCGAGGCGTAACGCTCCAGAAACTTACGCACAGACGGGCGAAGGTCGCTGTCGACGAAGGGGATGTCTTTGACCTGGCCCGGCGTGGCGTGGCTCTCCATGTCGCACAGAGGGTTGTCGAACAAGGGCGCGAAGAGGCAGGCCTGATCCCAGCCGCCTTCAGCGAAGACGAACAAGAAGCGGCGCTCGTCCACAGCGGCGGGGGTGGCCCGGCCCGGCACCAGGAGCCCGGCGGCGGCGGTGGCGGCGCCTGCGCTCAGCAGCGCGCGGCGAGAGGGGAGCCACAGCGGGGATCGGCCCATCACAGCACCTCAAAGCGGGGATCGCGGAGCATCACGCTCAGCACAGAGGCCCAGGCGATCTCCGCCATTCGTTCGGATCCGTCCACGGCGGCCACGGCGGTCCACAGAGCCTCTAGCTCGGCCTGGCGCTCGGCGTCGAGGGGCACGGCGTACAGACGCCAGGACAGCGCCTCAAGCTGGGCGGTGAAGACGGGGTCGCCGGGGCGACTGTCGCGGGTGACCTCGGTGAGCAGGGTGCGGGTGGTGGCGTCGGGGTGCAGGTCGGCGGCGGCGACGGCGGCGCCCGCGCCTTGGGCGAGGCGCTTCTGGGCCAACACGCGGCTCAGCGCCGGGTCCCGAAGGGGGGAGGTGACCGTCACGCCGTCGACGCCGCCGAGCAGCACACGGTAGCCGAGCTCGTCGTTGTCGAGCTGATCCCAGCCCTCAAACGTCCAGGTGAAGCCCGTGAGGTCCCCGATGGACGTGGCGAGCTGGTCCGCGCTCATCAAGCGGGCGGTGGAGAGCCGGTCGGCGACCTCGTCCGGGGCGTCGGCCGTCAAGGCGCCGACGCGGTACTCCGGCCCGGCGAGCAGGAGGCGCAAGAGCGCCTTGGGGCGAAGCTCGGCGGCGACGAAGCCCGCGCGCAGCGTCTCTAAGGTGGACAGGTCCTCGACCTCGACCCCCCGGCGCCACAGCAGCTCGGCGAAGGTGCGCACGGCGCAGGTCTTGAAGCGGGGGTCGGCGGCGAGGGTGGGGCCCAGGTCGACGGCGCCTTGTAAGGGGGTGCCGAACCAGGCCGGGTCGGTCTCTAAGTAATAGACGCCGAGCTGCTCACGCTCTGTGTGGTATCGGGAGAGCTCTGTGGGGTCGTAGAGGTCAAACCACCAGAAGCCGAACAGCGCGGAGGCCAAGGGGTCGAGCGCGCTGTGGCACCCGGCGCAGGCCTCCTCCTCACGGATCGCGGCGTTGAGGCTCTCGCGGTCCAAGAGGGCAGGGGACTCAAACGAGATCGGGCGCAGGAGAAAGTCTTCACACAGAAACAGACGGCTGAGCGCGGCGGCCCGGCTGCGGGAGAAGTTGTTGGGGGTGGTGTAATAGCGCCACCACAGGCCGTTCGTCATCAGCACGCCGCCCGCCGGGCGACCGTCGGTGTAGGTGCTCACCTGCCAGCCTTCAGCGCCCTCGGGGTACTGGATCGGGAAGATCTCGGCGGTCAGCTCGTTCGCCATCGTCCAGTCTGCGGTGACCACCTCGGTCCAGGGCTGGTCCTCCACCAACACCCGGGCGGCGATCCGCAGGGGCTCCTCGCCGATGCTGCGCAGGAAGTTGTAGGTCTGCTCTTCAGAGAGGCCGTAGTCCCAAGGCTCTAGGTTGAAGGCGTCAACCCGGGTGAGCCAGCGCTCGTTGAGCAGGTGGACAAAACGATCCTCTAGCCGAGGGTCGCTGAGCAGCTCATCGGTGATCGTCTCAAGGCTGGACGGGTCTTCGCTGACGCGGCGGAGCTGGTCTTCGCTGGGCAGCACGCCCAAGAGATCGAGGCTGATGCGGCGCAAGAGGCGCGGGGCGTCCAGGGGCTCGCCGTAGCGCGCGGCCTCGGAGAGCGCCGGGGCGCGGGTCGGGGGATCTTTTTGCGGTGGATCGGGCAGGTTCTCGGCGGGCTCCCCACCACATGACACACAGAGCATCATGGTGAGCAGGGCGCGGGCCGGGATCACATCGTCTCCATGTTGGTCACCAGCGCGTCGAGGCCCAAGACGACCTGATCGCTCAGGCAGACCTCTTGTTCGTCTAAGCCCTCGGCCCAGAGCGTGCCGCAGGGGCGCTCGCTGCCCTCCAAGGCGAGGTGGAACCAGTAGCCGCTGGGGTCCCGCAGGTCGATCTGGCCGCTCAGCCGCATGGTCTCGCCGCGCTCGACGATGAGCTCCCGGAAGGAGAGCTGGCCTTCAGCGCGGCCGACGCCGCCGTCGATGCGGAGCTGGCCTGGGGTGTCGCCGACGCCGTTGTGGTTCAGCTCCCCGTCAAAGAACAGCGAGACCTCGACGCCGTCGTGTAGCCAGCCCTCGACGCCAGGGTAGGCGTAGGTGCCGCCGAAGGTGCCGAAGAGGCTCAGGCGCCCGTCCTCGATGAGCAGGCGGTCGAGGTTGTAGCCGCCGCCGCCGACAAACGTCGCGCCGTTGGGGTCGGTGATCTGGAACGAGGCCGAGGAGCCCACGGCGTCGATGGGGTAACCGTCGGGGTTCACGCCGATGATGTGAAGGGTGACGGCGTTCCCGAAGTAGGTCCAGCCCTCCGCCGTGGTGCAGCCCCGGTCAAACCAGTTGCCGCCGGGGCCCGTGGAGGTCGGGTCTTCATAGGTGGGGCAGCCCGGGTCGCCCAGCTCCCGGTGCCGCATGACGTCTTCGTAGAGCGCGTGGAGGTTCAGCACGTCGGGCAGGCCATCGACCAAGGTCTCCTCGACGGTGGCCAGGGCCTCGTCCGCGCTGAGCTGCAGCGCCTGGTGGGGCGGGTCGATGGCGAGGTGGGTCCCGGCGGTGTCTCGCGCGGGCGTGTCGTCCGCTGGGGTCTCCACCGGCCCGACGCAGGCGAAAAAGCCGAAGAGGATCGTGATCACGAGCACTTCCTGTGCGCGAGAGGCTTGGCGTAGGGTAGCACCGTGGACCCGGGCTCATGTCAAGAACCTGTCTGCGCGGTGATCGGGGGCCCGCCGGGGATAGAGGGGCCGCGCCCAGACGCCGAGGCCCCCGTGTCGATCCTGCAGAGCCTCTCCCTTCGATATGACGGTTCATTGCGCCTTCTCGACCAGCGGCGGCTGCCCGAGGAGGAGCGCTGGATCGACGCCAGCGCCCCCGAGGCCTGCGTCGCGGCGATTCAAGGCCTCGCCGTGCGTGGGGCGCCGTTGATCGGGGTGAGCGCGGCCTTGTGCCTGGCGGCCAACGCGTCGCGGGGCGCGTCGCGGGCGGCGCTGATCTCGGCGGCGGCGATGCTCCGCGCCGCGCGGCCGACGGCGGTGAACCTCATGGGCGCCGTGGACCGGATGTTGGCCGTGATCCACACGGCCCCCGACGACCGGCTCGCCGAGGTTGTGGTCGCGGCGGCCACGGCGCTGTTCGACGAGGACCTGGCCTTGTGCGCGGCGATGGCGGCCCACGGCGCGGCCTTGATCCAAGACGGGGAGGGCGTGCTCACCCACTGCAACACCGGGGGCCTCGCGACCGCCGGGGTGGGCACGGCCTTGGGCGTGATCCGTCGCGCCCACGAGCAGGGCAAGCGCCTGCACGTCTACGTGGACGAGACGCGGCCGCTTCTGCAAGGCGGTCGCCTGACCACCTGGGAGCTCCGGCGCCTGGGCGTGCCCTACACCCTCATCACCGACAGCATGGCGGCCTTGATCCTGCGCGACGGCCGGGCCCAGCGCGTGCTCGTCGGCGCCGACCGCGTCGCCAAAAACGGCGACTTCGCCAACAAGGTCGGCACCTACGGCCTCGCCGTGCTGGCCCGGCACCACGGCGTGCCCTTCTACTGCGTGGCCCCCTCGACCACCGTCGATCCCGCCTGCCCCGACGGCGCGGCCATCCCCATCGAGGCCCGAGACCCCGAGGAGGTCCGCGGCGCCCGCGGCCAGCGCTGGGCCCCGGCAGACGCCCCCGCCGAGAACCCCGCCTTCGACGTGACCCCGGCGTCTCTGGTGACGGCCTGGGTGCTGGAGACGGGGGTGGTTTGGG
>JBEAVX010000786.1:0-2837 GCA_041160755.1 Pseudomonadota bacterium | reverse complement strand
TGCTCGATTCGGTCGGCAGCGCCCATCTGACCAGAGTGTGGCTCCATGAGGCTTGGACATCATCGAGCCTCGCTAATGTCGCGGGCGCCTCGGGTCGAGCCAGCACCCCCGACGCCTTTCGCTCCGGGAGGATTCGGCAAGCGGCCCGGACCTTCATGGCTTCACGGAGCCCCTCACGCGCCTTACCTTGTGGGCGCAAGAAGCCGACCTGGTCGGTGATCCTGCGAAGAGAGCCCGCCCGCAACCTCGATCTCTGGAGCGCCTGTGTCCAACCCTCCCCGTCGTCCGCTTGGCACCACCGGTGTCCAGATCTCCCCCATCGGGCTCGGCTGCATGGGCATGTCCGACTTTTATGGCAAGGCCAATGACGAGGCCTGCACGGCGCTTTTGCACCACGCCCTCGACAGCGGCGTGAACCACTTTGACACCGCCGACATGTACGGCCCGTTCACGAACGAGCGCCTTGTGGGCGCCGCCCTTCGTGGGCGCCGCGACGAGGCGATCATCGCCACCAAGTTCGCCGTCATGCGCTCCGAGGGCGGCGGGTTTCTCGGCGTCAACGGCAAGCCCGAGTATGTTCGCGCCTCCTGTGACGCCTCGCTGCAGCGCCTCGGCGTCGACACGATTGACCTCTATTACCAGCACCGCGTCGACCCGAACACGCCCATCGAGGACACCGTCGGCGCCATGGCGGGGCTCGTCGCCGCGGGCAAGGTCCGCTTTCTGGGGCTCTCCGAGGCGACGCCGGCGCAGATTCGACGCGCCCACGCCGTTCACCCGATCACGGCGCTCCAGACGGAGCTCTCGTTGTGGTCCCGGGAGCCCGAGCTTGAGCTCCTCGACACCTGCCGCGAGCTGGGCATCACGTTTGTGGCCTACTCACCCCTGGGCCGTGGGTTCTTGACCGGCGCCATCACCTCGCCCGCGGATCTCGCGCCAGACGACTTCCGCCGGAACAACCCCCGCTTCACCGGCGAGAACTTCCAGAAGAACCTCGATCTGGTCAGCGCCGTGCGCGCCATGGCCGCCAAGAAGGGCGTCACCCCGGCGCAGCTCGCCTTGGCCTGGACGCTCACCCGGGGCGACCACGTCATCGCCATCCCCGGCACCACAAAACAGTCGCGGTTTGACGAGAACCAGGGCGCCCTTGAGGTGACGTTCACCGCTGAGGAGCTGGCCTTCCTCGATGAGCACCTGCCGGTTGGGGCCGCGGCGGGCGGGCGCTACTGAGCCGTGCCTGCGCTGGCCGCCCGCTGCTTGGCCCATGCACCCCTGGACGGCGGGAACCTCACCGCCATCCGGGGTGTGTCCATCTATCGGCAGAGCGCGGCGCCAAAGCCTCAGTGTGCCGTCTACGAGCCTGGCATCTTCTTGGTCACCCAGGGCAGAAAGCAGGCGACGGTCGGCGAAGAGGCCTTCGTCTACGATCCCGAGCACTACCTGGTGACGTCGGTGCCGCTGCCGGTGGTCACGCAGATCCTGGAGGTCAGCCCGGAGCGCCCCTTCCTCTCGTTGGCCATCGGCATCAAGCTGGAGGCCGTGCGTGAGATCATGACCCAAGCCGGGGACGCCTTGGCCCCCAGCGTCTCCGAGCCTCCCCAGCGAGGTCTGGCGGCCTGCCCGGTCACCGCGCCGATTCGGGAGGTCGCGACCCGGCTGCTTGACCTGCTCGACCGGCCCGAGGACATCCCCGTCCTCGCGCCCCTGGCCCTCCGCGAGCTGCTTTACCTCGTGCTCAAGGGGCCGCGCGGCGGCTTCTTGCGGGCGGTCGCGATGGGGCACGGCCAGCAGCGCGCCATCTCGGACGTCCTGACGACCATTCACGCCGACTGCGCTCAGACGTTTACGGTCCCGCAGCTCGCCGCCTTGGCTGGGATGAGCGAGTCCGTGTTTTATGAGGCCTTCAAGTCGGTGACCGCCGCGACGCCGATGCAGTACATCAAGCGCCTGCGCCTTCAGGAGGCCCACCGCCAGCTCGCTGTGGGCCTGAACAACGTCTCGGGGGCGGCTTACGGGGTGGGCTACAGCAGCGTGTCGCAGTTCTCGCGGGAGTTTACGCGGGTCTTTGGCGCGAACCCGCAGAGCGTCCTGGCCCGCCAACGCCCAGAACGAGCGCTTGACTAAAACGTTGGGTCGGCGGACACACGCCGCGAGAGCGCGCGAAGGGCGAGCTCTGCGGGGCCTAAGTCGAGGCGTCTGAGCTGGCGAGGCGGGCGTCAGCGGTCGCGAAGGGAGCACCCGGCGGATGCGCCTCCACAAACGCCGCCTCATACCCACCAAGCTCGGTGCCCAGCAGGCGGTCCCACAGGCGCGTGAACAGGCCGTAGTTCCCTTTGAGCTGGGTGTGGTGGAGGCTATGAAAGGTGGCGGTGTTGGACCAGCGCAGGAGCGGGGTGCGGATCCACCAGACCGGGAGCAGCTCGTAGCCCAGGTGCGCCATGAGGTTGTTCGCCGTGCCGACGACCTGGGTGATCATCAGCGCGGGCATCGACAGCGGGACGATCATGGCCATGGGGATGAGCCAGGCGCTGAGCAGCGCGCCCTCGACGATGTGGAAGGAGTAGGACGAGAACGGGTTGACGTCGGCGCTGCGGTGGTGAACGGCGTGAACGCGCCGAAAGAGCCAAGGCGTGTGCAGCAGGCGGTGCACACAGTAGAACCAGAGGTCGTTGAACAAGACCAGCCCCACGACGGTGAGCGCGGCGCCGATCGCGCCGCCGGGCCCGAGGTCTTGGGTGAGCTGGGTCCAGCCCCGGTCGTTCAGCGCGGTGACCACCAACATCTGCGCGGTGCCGACGGCGAGCACGATGGCCGTGTGTTTGAGCTCGTGGCGGAGC
>JBEAVX010000095.1:0-8860 GCA_041160755.1 Pseudomonadota bacterium | reverse complement strand
ACTGTGATTCGAGCACCGTCGACGCCGTCGCTGACCAAGACGGCGACGGCGTGCCCGACGTGAACGACTGCGCCCCCGAAGACCCTCGCCTCGCCGAGCGCTGTGAAGACGCCATCGTCGTCTACAGCGGGGGCCGGGCGGGCTGCGGGGCGGCGCCGAGGCCCCTGGGTCTCTTGGGGGTGCTCTTGGCCCTCGTCCTCACCCGACGCCGAGAATCCTCCATTTCTCCGCTATGATGCGGGCTGTGCGGCGGTAGCTTGGCCCGCGCCACAGGAGACGAGATGCGGACGACCGGCTGCGCGTGGGCGCTCAGGGGCTTGGGCTTGGGGTTGGTGGGGTTGTTCTCGTCCGAGGCGGCTTGGGCGACCTGCGTCACGGTCGAGGCCTCGGAGAGCCTCGAAGAGGCCTTCTTCACCGGCACGACTGGCGCCGCGGAGTTGATCGGCGGGACGCTCCACATCTCCCAGACCACCGAGCTGTGTATTGAGGAGGGTTGGTCGGATCCTAGCGCCTTGGCCTGCATCGCGCTGACCCCAGGCAAGAACCTCACGATCACCGTGAGCGACACCAACAGCGACGGGGTGATCACGCCGATCGGGCTGCCCGGCCTCTACATCCCGGCGATCACCTCCACACGCTCGACGGTCAAGGTGCGCGACGCCGAGCTCGCTGGGAGCTGTGAGAGCCAGGTCTCCACTGGGCTGAGCGCGCGCCTGCTCGTCGAGGGGGACCACAACGTCACCTTGACCGACGTGGGCCTCGCGAGCGGCGGCCTCTACGGGCTCTACGCCAGCGACGGCACCTTCACCGTGAGCTTCACCGACCCGACCGCGGTGTTCGCTGACAGCTTCGAGCATTACCCGCCGGTGAAGCTCGCCGGGCCGGACGCGGACTACACGCAGTCCGGCGGCCAGATCAAGGACACCAAAAACAGCAGCGCGCTCAAGAGCTACGGCGCGACGGTGACGCTCAAAGACGTGATCTTCACCGACAACGGCGGGTCGAGCGTGAGCGGCGGCGCCATCTTCCTCCAGAACGGCACCGTCACGGTCACTGGCGGGAGCTTCACGACCAACACCGCCGCCAACGGCGGGGCGATCTGGGGCGACTCCTCGGTGACCCTGACCTTGGACGCCGTGACCTTCGCTGGCAACCGCGCCGGGGAGTATGGCGGCGCCGTGGCGATGAGCGGCATCGACACCCTCACGGTGAAGAACGGGACGAGCTTCACCGGGGACAACGCGCTGAACGGCGGCGCCATCACGAGCAGCGGCCACCTGTTCCTGTGGATCGAGGAGTCCTACTTCACGAGCACCTTCGCCGGGGGCGCCGGCGGGGCGATCTACGTTGGCAGCGGCGTCTCGCTCATCGGCAAGGCCGAGGGGTCGCCGAGCTTCGTCTCCACCTCGGCGCCCACCGGGGGGGCCGTCGCCTTCGCCAGCGCGAGCTTTGGCACGAAGGTGACCGGGGCCTCCTTTGAGGACATCCAGGGCGGCTACGCCATCGACATCTCCAGCGTGACCCCCAATCGTGTGGACCTCGTCGGTCTGGTGAGCCCCAACGGTCTCGGGCAGCACGGCCTGCTGCGGGTTCACTCCAACGGCAGCGCCTTGTTGACCGCCTCGACGATCACCGGGGTTGACGGGAGCGGCGCCGCGACGGCCTTGTCCACAGGCGTCGGGCTCATCGAGGTGAAGAAGGGGAGCGTTGAGATCACTGACAGCGTCTTGTGCGGGTTCATCGCCGACGTGACCGGCAAGCCCCTCGTCAACCTGGAGGAGCCCACAAGCTCGGCGACCATCCGCGGGACGACCTTCATGAACCTCGACGGGGTCGGCTCGGGGCAGGGCTTGGTGAGGATCAACGGATCGGAGTCGATCTACCTGTACAACAACACCTTCGTCGGGGCGCTCGAAGGCCCCCAGGCGGGCGTCGTCGCCGAGGGCATCGTCTCGTTGAAGGTGTTCAACAACCTCTTTCACCAGCTTGAGTCGGGGCTCCTCATCGCGGATGGGGTGACGCTCACCGACTTGAACAACCTGTTCACGGACTCGGTGGTCGCGCCGGTGCTCCACCCGAGCGGCAGCGTCACGCCTGGGCCAGACTCGCTCCTGGGGGGCGAGCCCGGCTTCGTGAGCGCTTTTGACCCGACGCGGTGCAGCGTGTGGCCGTACCTCACCGAGGACTCCCAGGCCGTAGACGCCGGGGCGATCGTCTTTGATGGCGCACAAGACGTCGGCGACCCCACCCGGCTTGGCGCCTGGGATGTGCTCGATCCCGGCGACAACGTCGACACCGACGGCGACGGGCACGGCATCCTAGACGACTGTGACGACGCCGATGCGGCGATCTCCCCCTCGGCGCCCGAGCGCCCGGGTAACGGTGTCGATGATGACTGCGACGGTGAGGTGGACGAGGTCATCGAGGACACCGGGGACACCGGGGACACCGGAGACACCGGGGACAGCGACGACACCGGCGACGACGACAGCGGCACAGGCGATGACACCGACCTCGCGGTGCGCCCCGACGCCGACGGCGACGGCGTGCCCGATGACGACGACTGCGCCCCGGACGATGATCAGCTCGCTGAAGATTGCCCGAGCCGCTTCAAGTACCTCGGCGGCCGCGCGGGCTGCGCCACGGCCCCGCCAAAGGACGGCGCCGCCTGGGCCCTCTTGATCGTGGCCCTCGCTGGAGCGCGTCGGCGGAGGCCCCCCTCGCTCGTGTAGAATGAGCGAATCCGCGCGCCAAGACGGCGGCGGATGGAGAAGCCTCTTGCGCTCAACCACCTCAGCCACGCGGGGGCTCGCCGCCGCGCTGTTCGGGGGCCTGGCGATGGCGGCCTGGGCGGCAGACGAGGCGCCGATCGTCCTCCAGATCACCACCGACATGGCGTGGAGCGACATCGTCGAGCAGATCCAGGGCGAGGTCGTGACGTTCCAGGTGTCCGAGGGCTGGGACGCGCTCCAGAGCGTGGACTGCCTCACCTTAGCGGCGGGCTCCCGCTGGACGTTTGAGCTGATCGACACGACCGGAGACGGCATGATCTCGCCGACGCGCCTGCCGGGCTTCTCGCTCGGGGCGGCGGGCGCGACCCTCACCGTGACCGGCGGAGAGCTGAGCGGCTGGTGCGCCTTGGGTGGAGACACCGGCGAAGACACCGGTGGAGACACCGGCGAAGCGGAGGAGGCGGACGTCTACGCCCACGTCATCAGCGCCCACCCCGACGCCGAGATCACGCTCACCGGGGTCGGGCTCGGCGTGGACACCACCGGGCTGAGCGTCACGGCGCCCGTCGTCGGGCTCTACGGCCTCGCGGGCAGCCTCTTCGTCGCGGATCAAGAGGTGGCGGGCCTGCCGTTCCCGGCGGTTCAGCTCGTCGGCGGGACCTTCATTCAGCTTCGTGGGAGCTACATCGGCGGCGCCACGTCCGCCATCGTCCTGTCCGACGGAACGGTCAGCTTGAATGAGGTCAGCTTCACCGGCGGGCGGGCCGAGCGTGGGGTAGGCGTCGACGCTGAAGGCGGCGCCCTGCTCATCACCGACAGCCGCTTTGACGGCGGGGTGGCCAAGACCTACGGCGGGGCCATCGCCGCCCAAGGCGCGGTGGTCGTGCTTGACGACGTCGCCGTGGCGTCGGGCCAGGCGGCGGAGGGCGGCGGGGTGTGGGCCCAAGGCGGCAGCCTCACCATCACCGGCGGCGAGATCACCGGGAACGTCGCCTCGGAGCGCGGCGGCGGCGTGTTCATCGACCAGGCCACCCAGGCGAAGGTCAAGGAATCCAGCTTCACCGGCAACCGCGCGCCCCTCGGCGGCGGGCTCAGCGTCCGGTCGGTGGAGACCCTGGAGATCACCGACACTCTGCTCACCGACGACGCCGCGTCGCTCAAGGGCGGCGGTCTGCACCTCCAGCAGGTCAGCGCGGCGCGGCTGTGCGGGCTCACCCTGAGCGGCGCGACGGCCTTGGTCTCCGGCGGCGGGATCTACGCCACGGACAGCACGATCACCCTCGGCGCAGAGGACGGATCCTGCGCGGCGAGCCAGATCCTCGGCGCCGTGGCCCCCCAAGGCGCCGCCCTGAGCGTCATCGACACCGGCGACGCCCCCGACGACGTGGGGCTCAGCGCCGTGGACCTCACGCTCAGCCAGCTCAACGGCGGCGAGGCGGAGGGCACCACGAAGGACCAGGCGATCTACGTCTCGACCCCCGGCGCCCTCGCGCTGCGTGGGCTCACGACCCCCGGCGGCTTGGGGAGCCTCGCCCTGCTCACGGCCATCGAGGCCGAGGTGACGCTCCACGACGTCTCCGTGGTGAACGAGGCGATCACCCAGTCGTCGAGTTTTGCTGCGGTGCAGCAATCGGTGATCTCGCTCACCCGACCGGCCTCTGTGGACCTCCAGCGCGCTCGGATCTGCGGCTTCGTGGCCCAAGGCGAGACGACGGGGGCGCTGGACATGGTGACCATCGACGCCCCGGCGGGGGACGTGCTCCTCGAACAGAGCGCGCTCTGGGGCGCGGCGTCGTTTGGGGCCTTGGTGCGGGTGATCCCCGATGACTCGGGGCTGAGCGACGCCGAGGTCATCCTGCGGCACAACAGCCTGATCGGCGGGATCAAGGACTTTCAAGACGGCGCCACGATCTTCGCCGGGAGCGTCGTGGCCACGGGGAACCTGCTCAGCCGCCTCGACGTCGGCCTGGTCTTGAGCGGCCAAGACGGCGAGACCGAGACCTACAACCTGTTCAGCGAGACCGTCTCCACCCCCCGTCGCGACGAGGGCGGGCAGACGGTGCGCATCGACGACACCTCGACGGACGACGTCGCGCCCCTGGACCTCGTCCCAGCGTTCAAGGAGACCTCCTGCGCCGCGCTCCCGGAGCTGCTGGAGAGCTCCCCGGCGGTGAACGGCGGCGACCCCACCGGAACGCCAGACCCGGACGGGTCCATCCCCGATCAAGGCGCCTTGCCCATCACCCTCGACGACACCGACGGCGACGGATCGTTTGACGTCGATGACTGCGCGCCCGACGACCCGACCATCGGCGACACCCTGGACGAGGTCTACGGCGACGGCCTCGACAACGACTGTGACCCCTCGACCATCGACGACGACGAGGACGGCGACGGCCTGTCACGCGACGTCGACTGCGATGACGCCGACCCGACGCTGTGCCCGCCGGTGACCCAGTTCTTCGGCGGACGCGCCGCCTGCGGGTGCGCCGCCGCCACCGCCACACCCGGCGCGCCATGGCCTCTTTGGCTCGCGCCCCTCGCGGGGATAATCTTGCGCCGACGCCGCCGTCAGGCGCCCTGATGTTGGCCTCAACACGCACTTCTTTTGCCCTTGGGCTTGCCGCCGGGCTCGGCCTCTGGGATGCTAAGCCCGCACGCTGGGAGACTCTCTGACTCCGCTCCTCTGGCTCAGCCTGGCCGCGCCAGCCCAGGCCTTCGACGCCCACGGCCTCACTCTGGTCCCCGGCCAGGGCGATCCCGACGGATCCTCTGCTCGTGTGGCAGCCGTGGACGGCGACCAAGGGCGACTGGGTCGGCGGGATGACCCTGGAGGTCGCCGACAACCTGCTGTTGGCCACGGTGCAAGACATCAACCTCGGCGCCACCTACGACGTGGCCCCGGTGAACGGCCTCGCCGCGGTGAACCTCACGGGCACCTACGCCGTGCATGACGGCGTCGGCGTCGCGATCACCGCGCCCTTCTGGCTGGGGCACACCGAGGACCTCAGCGCCTTGGGCGAAGACCCCCGGGGGTACGGCGGCAGCCTCAACACCGCCCGGCTGTGGGTGCCCATCGCCTTGGTGGACGAGGCGGAGCGCGGCTTCGGCCTCTCCGTGGTGCCCTTCTTGGACCTCGGCTGGGGGCTCAACGCGGCGAAGACCCAGTACCGCGGCCCCGGCAACGGCCTCGGCGCCTTGATGGCGTTGGGCGTGAGCGGCGGGCCGCTGCGGCTCTCGGCGAACCTCGGCGCCGAGCTTCACCCCAACAACCTGATCTACCAGGTCGCGGGTGACCCGAGCTCCGGCGTCGCCTTGAACCACCAGATTCAGGGCGTCGCCTCCGGCGCCCTCGTCTACCAGACGAAGGGGGCCCTGGCGGTCCATCTGGAGGGCAGCTTCGCGCCGAGCCCAGGCTCCCAGGCCGCGCCCCCGGCGGAGATGTTGCTGATGGCCTCACGCCCGCTCGCCGAGCGTTGGCGGGGCTGGGTCGGCGCCTCCTCCGCGGTCACCGACGCGCCCTCGGCGGCCACCTGGCGGGCCTTCGTCGGCGTGAGCGCCGCGCACCGCGCGCCGCCGCCGGGGCCCGTGGTCGAGGCCGCGCCGGTCTATGGCCCAGATCACCTCCTCGTCACCGTCGTAGACGCCCAAGGCGCGCCGGTGAACGCGAGCCTGAGCGTGCTCGGCCGCGACGCGCTCACGAACGTGCCCGCAGGCGACGACGGCCAGGAGCCGCTGCTCTTGGGGCCCGGCCAGGCCGTGCTCGTCGCCGAGGCGCCGGGCTTTGGCCGCCAGCTCCGCGAGATCAGCCTCGACCCCGAGGCCCTGAGCCCCGAGCGCCTGGAGCTCGTGCTGCACCCGGCGACGGGCGGCGAGGTGCTGGAGGTGCGCGTCGTCGACGCCCAGGATCGTGCGGTCACCGACGGCCGCCTCGTCGTCGGCGCCTTGGACCTCGGCGACCTCGGCTCCGGCGGCTGGGCCCGGGTCGAGAGCCTCCCCGTGGAGGCCCAGCCCCTCGTCGTCACCGCGCCGGACTTCGCCCCCGCCGAGGCCGAGGCCCAGCTCAACACCCCCCAGCAGCTCGTCATGGATCGCCTGCCGGGCTCGGTGCGGGTGACGGTGCGCTCCGCCGAGGGCCCCGCGAGCGACGTGCTGGTGCGGGTGCTCGGCCCGGAGCTGATGGCGCCGCTGCGCCTCGACGCCGACGGCCAGCAGACCTTCCAGCTCGCCCCCGGCGAGTGGACCCTCGCCGCGTCCTCCCCGCGGTTTGGCCTACAAGAGCGCAACCTCGTGATGCCCGCCGACTTCACGGGGCTCATGGAGGTTGAGATCGTGCTCCTGGAGGCGGCGGCGGCCCCGTCGAGCCTCTCTGTGCGCCTTGTGGACCCTGAAGGCGCCGCCGTCGAGGGCGTCGAGGTGCTGCTCGATGGCCAGCGCATCGGCACCTCGGGCAGCGGCGGGCGTCTCAAGGTGGAGGGCCTGCCCCAAGGGGAGCACCAGGTGACTGTGCAGGATCCCCGCCTGCGCCCGATGGAGCCGATCCCGATCACCCTGGGCCCCCAAGGCAAAGAGCTGCTCGTGCCCTTGGCGTACCTGCCGGGCTCGTTGCGGGTCATGGCCCGCCGGGGGGACGCGCCCGTGCCCGACGCCCGGATCCGCTTCTCGGGCCCCTCCACCCTGCCGTCCAGCGCCTTGGGGGCCGATGGCGAGGGCTACTTCACCCTGGATCCTGGGCAGTGGGTCGTCGCGCTCTCCGCCGAGTCCTTGGGGGTGCAAGAGCGGGAGGTGCTCGTCGAGGCCGATGAGACGTCGCTGCTCGTCATCGACGCGGTCTTGGCCCCGTCTGAAGAGGGCGCGGCCAAGCTGACCGTGCGCGTGAGCGGCCCCGACGGCGCGCCCCTGGGCGACATCGGCGTGTCCCTCGACGGCCAGAGCCTGGGCCGCACGTCGTCCGGCGGCAGCTTGACCATCGAAGGCCTGGACCCTGGCGCCCGCCTTTTGGCCCTCGACGGCGGCGAGCTGTACACCGAGGCCGAGCTCAAGCTCAAGCTCAAGGCCGGAGACAACCGCGCGGAGCCCAAGCTCGGCTACGAGCCCGGCGCGGTCACCGTGCGCGCGGCGGCGGAGTCCGGCGCGGTGATCGACGCCTTGGTGCGGTTCTTCGGCCCCGAGAACCTGCCCCCAACGAGCCTCGGCGCCGACGGCGAGCGCACCTTCCACCTGGAGACCGGCGACTGGGTCGTCGTGGCGTCTTCACCGGCCTACGGCCTCGAAGAGGCGGACCTCGCGGTCAAGCCGGGCAAGAACAACAACGTCAAGTTGAACTTTACGCTCTCCGCCGCCGAGGCCCCGGCCCCCTCCGAGGAGCTGGCCCCGCGCCCGGTGACCGTGCAGGTGAAGCGGGCCGACGGCGGCCCCCTCGTCGCCAACGTGCGCGCCGTGGGCCCCGAGCGGGTGGAGCCCCAGGTCACCGCCATCGACGGCCAGCTCGTGCTCGCCCTGCGGCCCGGGACCTGGGAGATCATCGCCACGGCGGCGGAGCTCGGCACGGCGCGTAAGACGCTGGTGCTGACGCCCAAGCAGACCGAGGCCACCGTGGTCTTTGAGCTGGGCGAACGAAAGGTCGAGGTGAACACCGACTCGGTGAACATCCTGGAGCAGGTCTTCTTTGACCTCGACCAGTCCACGATCCGCCCCGAGAGCTTCGCCCTGCTCGATCAGGTGGCGAACACCCTGCTCTTGAACCCCCAGCTCCGCCGGGTCGAGATTCAGGGCCACACCGACAGCCAAGGCACCGCCGAGTACAACCTCGCGCTCTCCCAAGCCCGGGCCGAGGCCGTGCGCGCCTACCTCATCCAGCGCGGCGTGGCCGAGTATCGCCTCGTCGCCGTGGGCTATGGCCTCAGCAAGCCCTTGACCCAAGAGACGAGCGAGTCCAAACGCGCGCTCAACCGCCGCGTGCAGTTCGTGATCCTGGAGCAGGGCGCGGCGAAGGTAGAGCCCACGCCCGAGACGCCCACGCCGGTGCCCACGCCCTGAGGCCGATGAGGAGCCCGTGGCGGAGGTGGCTCGGCGCGACGAACGTGCCGGGTGGGTGACGTCGTGCGCCTCCGGAGGCCGTGGTGGGC
>JBEAVX010000779.1:0-7857 GCA_041160755.1 Pseudomonadota bacterium | reverse complement strand
CCACCGTGATGGCTGGAGATCCAGCCCTTTCGCCGGGCGTAGGCCACGAGCGGCACGCCCACCACCACCGACCAAGCGAAGCCCAAGGCCGCGAAGATGAGGCCGACCTGGGGACCATCGGCGAAGCCCGTCGCTTGCCAGGCCTTGCCCATCGAGAGCGCCTGGCCCGGCCCCTGGTTGAAACCCAGCGGCAACATGAAGCCGAAGCCGGGGTGCAGCGCCTCGCCGCTTACCGCGACAAACACGAGCACGCCGACGAGGCCGATGATGCCCTGCATGACCGCCGTGAACGGGATGCCGATGGCGATGGAGCGCGCGCCGCCGACGGCGCTCGCAGGCGGCGGGGTCTGGAGCCCGACGAAGAGGAACAAGAGCGCGAGGCCGTGGTAGACGATGGCCTCTAAGTCGGCGACCGCGAGCGACGCCACGCCGATCACCTGGGGCCCCAGGACGAGGCCCAAGACCCCGGCGAGCATACAGTCGGGCATGCCCAGCTTGGCGTAGCCCGGGAACACGCGGCGGATCAGGCCGCAGGCGAGCAGGATGGCGCTCACCCACAGAAGCGTCATCAGAAAACCGAAGTTCCAGTAGCTCACGAGGGCTCCAAGCGGCGCGAGACCCACGATTCAATCATAGATTGAGGGCGCTTGGGGACTGGCCCGCCGCGCGCCAGGGTTGTACTCTTGACACAGCAAGACCCGATCGCGCCGAGGTCCATGATGTTGAGCCTGCTCGCCCTCCTCGCCACTAGCGCTCCCGCCGAGGCCCGGCTGCCGGATCCCGCCCTCGTCGCCCTGCGGCGCGGCGACTGCCCGACCGCCCTCAAGGCGCTCTCCGGCGTCGCTGGGCTTGAGGCCGCCGTCGCCAAGGCGCGCTGCGGCGACGCCTCGGGCTTGGAGTCGAGCCTCGGCGCGGGCGGCCCCCTTGAGCCCTACGCCCGCCTGCTCATCGCCGAGTCCCTGCTCGGCAAAGACGACGCCCGGGCGGAGTCGCTCTTGCGCGGCCAATCTTTGCCCGGCTCCGCGGGCCTTCGCCTGCGCCTCGTCCGCGACCGCGCGCTGATCAACCTCGGCAAGAGCCTCGACGCCCGCGAAGACCTGCGCGCGCTCACCTCCACCGCCGTCGGCGACGAGGCGCTGTACTGGCTCTCCTACGGCGCCGAGACCCGGGGCGACAAGACCGCCGCCATCGACGGCTATCGGAGCTGCTGGTCCAAGAACGTCAGCTCCCCCTTCGCCGATCGTTGCGCCGAGCGCCTCGCCGCCTTGGGCGCCCCCGTGCCGGAGCTCAAGACCGCTGACGGCCGCGCCTTGGCCTTGGAGCGCGCCCGGCGTCTGGTGAAGGCGAGCCGCGCGGACGAGGCGATCCCGCTCTTCGACGGCGTGGTGGCCAACGGCGGCGCGATCGGCGACGAAGAGCTCGCCCGGGCCCTGTTCTTGGCGAAGGACTACCCGCGCTACGTCGCCTTGGCGGGCACGCTCAAGCTCGACCAGCCCGGCGCCTCGGGCGGGGCCAGCGCGCTCTTTGACTACGCCTTGGGCACCTCCCGCGCCGGGGACTACGCCGCCGCCGCCGCGCGGTACCAGCGCCTCATCGAGCTCTACCCCACGAGCAAACAGGCCGTCACCGCGTCGTTCAAGATCGCCTATCTCGCCTATGACGCCGGGGATTTGCAGCGGTCGATCCCGCTCTTTCAGGCGCACCTCAAGGCGCACCCGACCTCCGAGCACGCCTCCGAGGCCCTGTGGTTCATGGGCTGGTCGGCGTACCGCGCCGATGATCTGGCCTCGGCGAAGGAGCACCTCCAGCGCCTCGCGACGAGCTTCCCCAAGAGCGAGCTGGCGCCCGGCGCGGCGTACTGGCGGGCGAGGATCCAAGGCCGCGAGGGCGACAGCGCCGGCGAGAAGGCCGCTTTGGAGCGCCTGCTCACCACCTGGCCCGACTCCGGCCACGCCTTCTTCGCCGCCGAGCGCCTCGGCCGCCGCTTCACCGGCCACGGCGCCGTGACCGCCCCGACGCTCTCCGCGAGCTTCCTCTCCACCAACGCCGCCGCCCGTGACGCCTTGGCCTTGGCCGACGCCGGGCAGCTCGACTGGGCCCGAGAGCGCCTGCTCGACGCCCTGCCCGCCGTCAAAGGCGCCGACCGCGACACCACCCTGGCCTTCGCCTGGGCGCTCATCGACCTCGGCGCGCTCCAAGACGGCCAGCGCCTCGCCCGCCCCTACTGCGTGAGCCCCTGGCGCAGCGACGCCGACCCCATCGCGCTCTACGCCTGCAACCCTCGGCCAGAGTTTCCCGTCGTGCAAGAGGCCGCCGAGCGCGCGGGCCTTGAGCCGCTCTTGCCCTACGCGATCATGACCGCCGAGTCCGGCCTCGATCCCAGCGCGCGCTCCATCGCCGGGGCCCTGGGCCTCATGCAGCTCATGCCGACCCTGGGCGAAGAGCTGAGCGGCGTCCTGATGCCCGGCGCCAAGTTTGAGCCCACGCGCCTGTACAACGTCGGCTTCAACGCCTGGCTCGGGACGACGGAGCTGGGCCGCCTCCACCAACGGTTTCGCGCCAAGGGCGTGCGCCCGTCCTTGCCCTTGGTCATCGCCGGGTACAACGGCGGCGCTGAGGCCGTCCAGCGCTGGCTCGACGGCTACACGAGCCCCCCCGACGCCGACTGGTTCGCCGAGAACATCAGCTACACCGAGACCCGCCGCTACGTGAAGCGGGTGCTCGGCTACCTCATGGTCTACCGCTGGACCTACGGGGACTCACCGGTGAAGGTGCAGCCCGTGTCCACGGGCGCGAGCGGCCTGCCGACGGAGCCGAGCTTCGAGCCCTGAGCGGGTCAACGAAGCTCGATCTCTTCAGGCATCACCGCCAAGGGCTCGTCCGGCGCGCGCAGCATCCGCAGCGCCGCCTCGGGCAGCCGCACGCCGATCAAGGCCGCCAGCGCGACGAGCTGCTGCGTCGCGTCGGCGCGGCCGAGGATCCCCTCTGGCAAGAACCGCGCGTAGAACGGACGCGGCGGGCGCACCACGACGTCGACCCGCCGCACAGGCTCCGTCGGCCTCAGCCCCGCGCGAAACCGCGCCCGCTCCATGGCCTGCACAATGCCGCCGAGGCCATCGACCAGCCCGAGCCGCAGGGCGCTCACCCCGCTCCAAACCCGCCCCTGGGCGTAGGGCTCAAGCTGCTCCACCGGCCGACGACGCCCGGCGGAGACCCGCTCCAAGAACAAGGCGTAGGTCGCGCTGAGCCGGGCCCGAAACCGCGCGCGCTCCCGCTCATCGAAGGGGCGCTCGGTTCCGTAGAGCTCCGCACCTTGGCTGCGCGAGTAGACCGAGGTGTACACCCCGAGCCCGCCCAGCGCGGCCCCCGTCACCAGCTTGCCGCCGACCACGCCGATGGAGCCCGTGAGCGTGCCCGGCGTCGCGATGATGTCGTCGCAGCCCGCGGCGATGTAGTAGCCCCCCGACGCGGACACGTCCCCGAACAAGGCGATGACCGGGCGCTGGCGATGCAGCAGCTCCACCTCACGCCAGATGAGATCCGAGGCCAGGGCGCTGCCCCCGGGGGAGTTCACGCACATCACGACGGCGGCCACGCGGTCATCGTCGCGCAGCGCCCGAAGGATCGGCACGAGCTCCGTCGGCGCGATGCGGCCCCGGCTCTGCGACTCCTCGCCCATGGTGATGCCGCCTTCGAGGTGGAGCACCACCACCCGCGGCTCCGAGGAGAGCACCTCACCCAAGGTCTTCGCCCAGCCGCTCAGCCAGGCCGCCCAGCCCGCGTCTTTGCGGTCGAAGTCTTCGCCGAGCAGGCTCTCCAGCAGCGGATCGAGGGCGTCGTCATAGCCCACCTCGTCGATGAGCCCGGCGTCTTTGGCCTCGGGGGCGCTCATCGGCGCGTGATCCAAGATCGCCTGCACCTGGTCCGGGTGAAGGCGGCGCCCCTCGGCCACCCGCGCGACGAAGTGCTCGTGCAGGTCATCCACGAGCCGCGCTGTGGCCTCGCGGCTCTCCGCGCTCGGGCCCCGGCGGGTGAAGGTCTCGCCGAAGCTCTTGTAGGCCCCGGCGGCCTCGACATCAAAACGAAGGCCGAGGCGCTCTAAGGCCACGCCGAAGAAGGTGCTGTGCGAGCTCACCCCGACGGCGCTGACCTCCGCCGGGGGCGAGACGACGACGCGATCACACGCCGAGGCCAGGTAGAGCTGGCGGTTGTCGAGGCCATCGGCCTTGGCGATGAGCAACAGCCCGTCCTGGCGCAGCCGCAGGAGCATCATCCGCCACTCATCCAGGGCGCCCCAGCCCCAGCCGAGGGGGCCCAGCTCCAAGATCAGCCCCCGCGCGCCGCTCGCCCGGCACGCGCGCTCCACCTCATACGCGGCGAGGTGCGGCGGCTTGAGCTGATCGTCCAGGCGCAGCTCCAGCATCCCCCGCGCGCCCACACGCCAGCGCAGCCAGGCCGTGACGAGCCACGACAGGCCCACGAGCGGCGGGCGCAGCAAGAGCGCGAGCAGGGTGCGCAACATTCGTTTGACCTCCGGCCGAGGTGAGCGTCGGACCCTCAGGCTATATCTCTTGTCGGAGCGCGACACCGCCCATTCGGCGTCAACCACCCTGGTCACGGAGCCTCGATGCCCTTCGCTCTCACCTCGGACGAGCGCCAGACCCTGCAGAACATGCCCGAGAGCGACCTCGCCGACCTCGCGATGGAGGTCGCCGTGGTGCTCGACGAGGTCATCAACCGCGAGACCTTGCTCCTCCAGATCCTGCCCCGCCTCGTCGAGCTGGGCCGCAAAGAGCGCGGCCTGCCGCTCTCGGACTACGATCTCGATGACCTCGCGGAGCTGCCGCCGCCCCATCGCGCCGCCTTGGCCCAGGCGCTCGGCTGGCCTGAGGATCCTGCGGGCATGGTCAAACAGGGCAAAAAGGTGTTCAAGAGCTTTGAGCGGTACCGCCCCAAGAGCGCGGTGACCCTGCTCGTGCCCTCGCTCCTGAGGCCCCTGGCGCGCTTCGCCGCAGAAGGTCGCTGAGCGTCGCGCCGCCGCGCCGCCGTGAGGGCGGCGATCCGCTTGACATCGGCTCAAATGGCGCGTATGCGGTGACGCACCCTCAGGAGAACTCGCGGTGTCGACCAAGACCTGCCCTAGCTGCGGCGCCGATGTGCCCGAAGCAGCCCCGCGCTGCAAGCACTGCTTTCACGACTTCACCGAGGTCGCCCCGCGCAGCTCCAGCGGGCTCATGGGCCTGCTCGGCCTCATCGCGGCCATGGCCGTGGTCGGCGCGATCTTCTTCTACCTGATGCGCGAGAACCAAGCCTCGGAGCACATCGTCGTCGATAAGGAGACCACCTCCATCATCTTCACGACGAAGTACGCCGACCGCACCGAGACCGATCGCCTCAGCTTCGACGACGTCGCCAAGGTCGAGATGATCATCGGCGGCGACATCGCCACGTTTGAGGTCTACGTCGTGACCTTGAGCGGCGAGTCCCGCATGGTGAACCAGTCCAAAGAGAAGACGCTGCGCGGCTACGCCGAGCACATCGCCGCGGTCATGGACAAGCCCTTCGTCGAGCGCACGGTCAAGCGCGGCTTCGGTGGCCCCGCCCAAGATCGTGTCGTCCCCGCGCCGTCGTCTACAACGACCGGGTCCGCCCCCAGCAAGGGCGAATGAGCCAATGCCCCAGGGGCTAGGGCGCCTCGGGCGTGAGCTCGCCCTTGACTGGGGCACAAGCTGGACGCGCCTCTACCAGCGCGGCAAAGGTGTGGTGTTAGAGGCCCCGTCCCTCATCGCCACGCGCCGCGCCCCAGGCGCCGCCGCTGAGGTGGTCGCCGTCGGCGCGGCGGCCTTGGAGATGCTCGGGCGCACGCCGGAGCACATCGAGGTCCAGCGCCCGTTGAGCCACGGGGTCATCGCCCAGTTCAACCTCGCTGAAGAGATGCTGCGCGCCTTTCTGGAGGAGTCCGGCGCCAACCGAGGGGTCGGCGGCCTGCGGGTGCTCGTCACCGCGACGGCGAGCCTCACCGAGGTCGAGCGGAAGGCCGTCTTAGAGAGCGCCCGGGCCGCCGGTTGCCGCGAGGTTCGCCTGCTCTCCAAGCCCTTGGCCGCCGCCCTCGGCGCGGGCCTGCCCATCTTCGAGCCGCGCGGCAGCCTGATCATGGACATCGGCGGCGGCACCACGGAGATCGCGCTCATCTCGCTGGGCGGCTTCGCGGCGGCGCGCTCCTTACGCACGGCGGGCGACCGCTTCACCGCCACCCTCGGCGAGCACCTGCTCACCAAACACAGCCTGCACCTGGGCCTGAGCCAGGTCGAGCGTCTCAAGCACGAGCTCGGCAATCTCGCCCCGGGCGCGACGGTTCAGCTCGCTGGTCGTGACGCGCGCTCCGGCAAACCCGTGCACCCCCAGCTCGACGGCGACGAGCTGCGCGAGGCCGTCCTCGGCCCGGTCATGGAGATCGTCGAGGCGCTGCGTCAGGTCTTGGAGCAGGTGCCCCCCGAGCTCGCCGGGGACGCCTTGGAGCGTGGCCTCGTGCTCTGCGGCGGCGGCGCGCGACTCGCGGGGCTCATCGAGCGCCTCCGTGACGCGACGGGCCTGCCGGTCGTGCTCGCTGAAGATCCCGAGCGCTGCGCGCTCTTGGGCGCGGGCGCGGCGGTGGAGGATCCCGAGCTGCTCAGCCGGATGATGCACGCCTGAGCTCGCAGCGCCCGTCGCTCAGCACGGCGAGGTACCGCCGATCCCGGGTGAAGTCGCCGAGGTTGATGTACTCGCCGCCGCCGTCGAGGTGCGTGTGCTCCAGGCTGTGCGAGTGCCCCATCACGACCACGTCCGCCCGTCCAGCGCGCACCTCAGCCTCGGCCCACGCCCGCTGCGCCGCGACCAGCCAAGGCTTCGGGTCGTGGGCAGCCAAGGCGCGGGAGCCCCCGGCGAGGCGTAACCCCAGCCGTCGCGCCCGCGCGGGCCCCAGAGCCCACATCAGCGCGGCGAAGAGCGGCCCACGCAAGATGAAGCGCGTGAGCGCATACCCTCGGCTCGTGTCCGCCTCGTCCCCGTGCACGAGCACAAACCGGCGGCCGCCCCAGGTGAGGTCCAGGCGAGCGGCGACCTCTAGGCCGAGCATGTTCCAGAGCGTCTCACCCACGGCGAAGTCGTGGTTGCCCGGCACAAACCGTAGGCGCACCCCACGCCGGGCGAGGCGGTGCAGCGCGGCGATGGTCGGCGTGAACGCCGCGTCGATCACCCCTGGGAAGCCCCACCAGAAATGAAACAGATCGCCCAGGATGATCAGCTCCGGCGCGTCGAGCCCGTCGAGGAGCGTGACGAGGGCGTCTTGATTCGGGTCGTCCAGGCCGACGAGGTGGACGTCGCTGATGAGCGCGGCGAGCATCGGGCCAGCCTATTCCCTCCGCTCGCCTGAGGCCAAAGCATCGGGTTAACCAGCGGGGCATGGTCCACCAGAACGCCCCCCTCGCCGAGCGGATGCGCCCGTCCCAGCTCAGCGAGCTCATCGGCCAAGAGCACCTCGTCGCCCCTGGCCGCGCCTTACACTCGGCGACCCGCGCCGCGGTGCTCCCGTCGATGCTGCTCTGGGGCCCGCCCGGCTGCGGCAAGACCACCATCGCCCGGCTGCTCGTGTCGGGCCGCGACGATCACAAGCTCCTGACGCTCTCCGCGGTGACCTCAGGCACCAAAGACCTCAAAGACGCCATCCAGCGCGCCGAGGATCTCCGTCGCCTGAGCGGCCAGCGCGCCGTGCTCTTCGTCGACGAGATCCACCGCTGGAACAAGGCCCAACAGGACGCGCTGTTGCCCCATGTGGAGGACGGCACCATCACCCTGATCGGCGCGACGACCGAGAAC
>JBEAVX010000890.1:0-3742 GCA_041160755.1 Pseudomonadota bacterium | reverse complement strand
CGGCCTGCCCGTGCTGCCGGTGTTCGGGTTTAAGGGCGGCTGGGGCGGGGCGGGCGCTTGAGGCTTATGGCTTCAAGTTGATGAGGGCCAGCCGAAGGCGATCATGGAGCGACGCTGGATCTCGTCGCAAATGAAACAGCGACAGGATGAAGATTCTGCGTCCGTTAAAGATGTAGTAGACGCCATAAGGAAACCGCTTGAGGATCGCGCGCCGAACGCGCCTTGGGGCATCTACACGGGCGAAGCGCTCAGGATGTGCCTGGATCGCGTTCATGGTGTGGCCTGCAGCTGCCAAGAACTGCGCGCCGAGGCCTTCTTCTTGGTCCTCAAACCACTCTGACGCCAGCACGAGCTCTGCTCGTGCGCCGGGCAACAGCTCTAACGAGATCAACGTCGCGCCAGCCTCTCTAGAATCTCGGCGCGGACCTCTTCCCAGGTGTAGGTTGGACCACCGAGGCGCTCGTGCTCCGCAAGGCGGCGCTCGGACTCATCAACGCACGCCAAATCCCACTCCGTTGGAGGATTCGGCGCAGCGAGGCTCTCGTAGAGTGTGTTCGCGAGCTCAATGCGCTCCGTAGGATCGAGGTCGAGCGCTTCTTCAGTCAGCTTGTGTAGAGGTCGGGCCATACGCGCAATATAACCCGGCCTCGACGAGCCTCGTGACGCTTAGTTCAGCGCGGCGGGCTTCTCGTCCTTCCGCTTCACGGTGTAGCCCTTGTCGGCCCACTGCTTCGCGACGACGTCGTACAGGGCGTTCACGCCCTCCGGACCCTTCACGGGCTCCTCGGAGACGATGACGCTCCAGGCGCCCTCATCGGGGGTGCACTTCTTGTTCGCGGGCTTGAAGGCGCGCATCGGGGCCTCGGCGGCGGTGCCGACGACGTACCGTTTGCCGGGCTCGGTCAAGGAGGCGACGTGCAGCGTGGCGGTCTTCACGCCTTTGCAGGTGCCGGCCTCGACAGAGACCGCCGCGTAGGTGAACTGGCCGCCGACGAAGCGGTCGGGGTAGATCGCCGGGAGCAGGCTCGCGGCGGCGGCGTCGTTGCCCGCGTTGGAGAGCTGGTCGGCGATGGGCCGCGCCTTGTCGGCGGGGAGCTCCTTCGCCATGGCGACCAAGGCGTCCTCAAGGGCCTTCTGCGCCGAAGGATCCTCCTTCTCGCCCATGCGAGGGGTGACCGCCTCGTTCATCTTGTTGAGGATCGCGGTGTAGGGGCCGTCGTTCTGGGCGGCCTTCACGCCGGCCTTCGCGAGCGAGGGCAGGGCCTCGACCTTCTTGCGGTCGACGTAGATCTCGGCGAGCTTCGCCCACTTCTCGTCGTACTGCTTGGCCGGGGGGTTCTCGATCTGGGTCTGGAGCCAGGCGTCGAAGCTCGGGGCCTGGCAGGCGACGAGGGCCTTCTCGAAGCGGCCGAACTCGACGTCGCGCAGGCCGAAGTAGGCGCCCTGCAAGAAGCTCACGACCTTCTCGTTCGTCGCGCATTGTTCGCCGATGGCGGCGGCCACGACGTCGCGGGCCTCGTAGTCGGTGATCTTGCCCGGCATCTCCCACACAGGCTTCCAGACGTTGCCCTCGATGGCGACCATCGAGAGCGCGACGAGGGACTCGCTGTCGCCGGTCTTCTGCATCACCTTGAAGAAGACCTGCTCGGCGACCTTGGCGTCGCAGGTGATGACGGCCTTGAAGGCGGCCGCGACGGCGACGCCGGAGGCGGCCTCAGCCTTGGCGACCTCCTTCTCGCAGGCGGCGAGGGCCTCGCCCCCGAAGAAGAAGCCAGCGAGGGACAGGAGCAGCGCGGAGGTTTTCATCGTGGACAGGCTCCGAAGCATGGGAGAGGGGATCCGGGTCGATCGCGTGGGGTGCGATCAATTCGGTCTGGGACTATTGGATAGCGTCGTCTTCGTCGACTCGCTCTGGCTCATGGAACCCGTCGTGGGCGACGACGCTTCCCGAGGTGGGCAGGTCGGGGAAACGGCCTCGCAGGGCGAGCAGCTCGCCGATGTCGGCCAAGAAGAGGTCAAGAAGCTCGGGATCGAACCGTTTGCCACGGCCGCGGATCATCTCGCTCAAGGCGAGCTCCGGGGGCAAGGCGCGGCAGTAGGGCCGATCGCTGGTCATCATGTCGAAGCTGTCGCAGATGGTGACGATGCGCGCCTCGACGGGGATGCCTTTGCCCCGGCGGCCTCGGGGGTAGCCCGTGCCGTCCCAGTGCTCGTGGTGGTGCCAGCAGATCGCCGCGGCCATCTCCAAGATCTCGTCGCCGGAGTCCTTGAGCAGCTCGTAGCCGTGCTCGGGGCTCTGCTGGACGATGGCGCGCTCCTCTTCAGTGAGCGGGCCGGGCTTCTGGAGCACGCTCATGGGGATCATGATGTTCCCCAGGTCGTGCAGGGTAGACGCGAGGCGCACATGCTCGGCCTGGCGACCGGAGAGCCCGGCGCGGCGCGCGAGGATGCCCGCGGCGGCGCTGAGGCGCTGGATGTGGCCCCGGGTCTCGCCGCTGCGGAACTCGGCGATGCGCCCGAAGCGCACCAGCATGTCTTCGGCTTGGCGCTGGGCGCGCTCCACCTGGGCGGTCACGTCCCGCATCGCGCCTTGAAGCTCCTGGACCTCTCCCGTCGCCGGATCACGGATGGCGTGCAGGCTCGTCTCGACCCAGACCCACCGATCTTCCTTGTGTTTGATGCGGTAACGCAGCGAGAAGTGGTCGGGAGACGACATCAAGGTGTCGTAGCTGTGCGCCAAGGCGTCGAAGTCTTCGGGGTGCAGGAGCGACCAGGCCGAGCGCCCGACGAGCTCTTCAGGCTCGTAGCCCAGAAGGCGCCGTGAGGCCGGGGAGACGTAGAGCCAGGTGCCGTCTGAAGACTCGCGGGTGACGACGTCGGTGGAGTTCTCGGTGAGCAGGCGGAAGCGCTCCTCGCCGCGCCGGAGCTCTTGGCTCGTCTTGAGCAGCCGCAGGTGAAGCTGCAGGCGGGCGAGCACCACGGGGAGATCGAGGGGCTTGGTGAGGGTGTCGTTCGCGCCGAGCTCCAAGGCCGCGAGGAGATCCTGGGCGCTCGTCTTCGACGACATGATCAAGACGGGGAGCTGCAGCGAGGAGCTCGTCTCCCGAACGCGCCAGAGCACCTCCAGGCCGCTCATCCGGGGCATGGAGTGGTCGAGCAGCACGAGGCTCACGGGCTCTTGTTTGAGGAGCGCGAGCGCCGTGGCGCCGTCCGAGGCGCAGAGCACGCCGTACCCGGCCTCGTTGAGCCGCTCGGTGAGCTGATCGAGCACGCTCTGCTCGTCATCGACGACGAGGATCAGGTGCTCCGGGGCCTTCTTGACCTTCTTCGGCGGCGCGGCGGGCGCGGGACCGCCGAGGCTGAGCGCCTGGAGCGGACCGGCGTGACGACTGCGCAACAACGCCTCGACCTTGGCCTGGAGCCGCTCGGCGTTGAGCGGGCGGCCGTCGTAGCTGTCGGCGCCGACCTCTCGCGCGGCGCGTTTGTCTTGAGGCGAGGGGCTGTGGCGCCACGCCAAGACCGGCGCCCCGCCAAAGACGGGATCCGCCTTGAGCTGCGCGACGAGGGGCCAGGGGTCGGTGAGGTTGATGTCGAGCACGAGGAGGTCGGTTGAGCCGCCTTGGCAGGCGGCGCGGAGATCCTCCACCGATCGCGCCGTGTGAAGCTCGATCCGCGTCTTGCGGAGCACGTCTACGAGGGCGTCGTCTTGTCCCTCGGTGTCGCTGAGCAGGCCGATCAAGGT
>JBEAVX010000871.1:0-3828 GCA_041160755.1 Pseudomonadota bacterium | reverse complement strand
GCCGAGGCGCGCTCGATCTGGCGGGTCAGCTCCACCTGGCCCGCGTCTACCCGGGCCAGGCCGAGCAAGGACTCGACGAGGCCACGAAGCTCGTCGGTCGTCTGTTTGGCTCGACCCAAGGCGTCGCGGAGCTCCTCCGCCGTGCGCGGGCGACGGATGGCCAGCTCCAGCTCGCCGGAGAGCGCGGTGATCGGGCTGCGCAGCTCGTGGGCGGCGGCGGCGATAAAGCGCGACTGCGCGGCGTCGCTCTCTTGAAGGCGCAGGAGGAGATCGTTCACCGCCTGGGACACGACGTGCAGCTCCTCGGGGCCGAGGTCGGGCAGCCGCGCGTTGGGGCGAGACAAGGCGTCTAAGGCGGCGGCGAGGTCGTGGATGGGCATGAGCGCCAGGCGCAGACGCCGGGTCAACAGCGCGCCGCCGCCCAAGGCCACACAGACCGACGCGAGGCCATAGAGCAGGCCAAACGGCAAGGCGCTCTGTGTCCAATGAACCCGCGGGCCCTCGGCGAGCACGAGGGCGTGGGGGTGTTTTTGCTCATCCGCGCGGCTCGGCGGGTGGGGCTCCTCCACGGCGAGGAGGAGCAGGCGCCGTTCTCCCACGTCGTGAAGCTGGGCTTGTTCGGTCCTGAGCGCGGCCTCGGCCCAGCCGGGCTCAATCGCCGGGTCGTCGGGGTTCACCCGCCGGGCGGAGACCGGGGACTCGACATGCCCCGCCGTCCACACCTCCCCCGGCGCCGGGGCGTGGGCCGCCGCCGCCAAGAGCGCCGCGTCGAGGGACTGTATCGCGCGCCAATGGATGAGCGCGCCGGTGATGAGCCCGGTGACGAGCAGCGCCAAGGACAGGCCGCCCACTGCGACGAGCAACACCTGCCGGGTGAGCGACGGGCGCACGCCTCAGCTCCGGTCGTCGGCGAGCAGAAACCCCACACCCCGCACCGTGTGCAGGAGCGGGCGCTCGTGGCCCTTGTCGATCTTGGCGCGAAGGTAAGAGATGTACACGTCAACGAGGTTTGTGCCAGGGTCACGTTTGAGATCCCAGACCTGGTCCAGGAGTTTTGAGCGGCTCACCACACGCCCGGCGTTCTCGGCGAGCACCCGCAGCAGTCGCAGCTCCTGGGCGGTGAGGCTCACCTCGACGCCTGCGCGCCACACCCGCAGGGCCGTAGTGTCTACGACAAGATCCCCCACGGTCAGCCGCCCGGCCGCCGCCGCGCCGCTGCGCCGGGAGAGCGCGGTGATGCGCGCGAGGAGCTCCTCAAACGCGAAGGGTTTGTTGAGGTAGTCATCGGCGCCGCCATACAGGCCCTCGACGCGGTCCTCCACACGGTCCATCGCCGTGAGCACGAGCGCGGGCCGGGCGTCGCCACGGGCGCGTAAGGCGCGCACCAAGGCGAGGCCGTCGCCATCAGGCAACATGCGGTCGACGATGAGCAGATCGATCTCCATCAGATCCAGCCGGGCCTGGGCGCCTTTGAGATCAGACACATGCTCGACGCGGTGGCCCTCTTCAGTGAGCCCGCGGGTGAGAAAGTCGGCGATTCGGCGGTCGTCTTCGATGAGCAGGATCTGCATGAGGGGCTCCGAAGACGCCTCTTAGCGTGTCCTGGGCGCCGCCGCCGCAGCGCCTCAGAGCTTGCCCTTCGCCTTCATGAGCGCGATCACCGGGATCGACAGCAGCAGGCCGAGGCCGTAGATCCACAAGGGCGGCTCCTCATCCGCCGCGCCGCCCTCGCCCAGCGCCTCGGCGTCGTCGATCACCGCCTCGGGCTCCGGCAGGTGAACCACCCACACCCCGGCGCGGAGGCTGGGCAGCAGGGGCGCACCCGGCACAAACTCCCCGCGCATCACGGCGGGGTTCCCCGGCGTAAACTGCGAGGACGACATCGGCGCCACCTTCAAGAACGGCGCGTGGCGCGCGCCCTCCGTCGCCACCAGGGCGGTCGCCACGGCGACGCTCACCTCGTCCAGCGCGCCCCCGTCCGAGGCGCCGCCCTCCGAGTCGCCGAATGTGAGCGCCGTGAGATCGTGGCCGAGGGTCTGGGCGATGGTCACGAGGGGCTCGGCGTCGTCGCCCTCCCCCAACAGCAGGATCACGGCGCGCTCGGTCTGTGCCTGAAGCCAAGACGACACAGACGCGGCGTCACAGCGGAACAGATCCGGCGTTTGATCCGCGAGGAGCGGCGAGCAGTCCCCGCCGGTCACGGCGATCACGACAGGCGGCGCGGCGGGCCAGCCCTCGTCGTTCAGCGACATGTCCATCACGAGCTGGCCGAGATCCCAGGCTTGCTCCAAGCTGTCTTTGACGACCGCGCGGATGTTGCCTACGCCGTCATCGACCACGGTGACCGGGCGCACGACGCCGTCGCCCGTCATCACGAACAGTCGGGTGTCGGGCGGGAGCTTGCCCAGGTCCACCCGCAGCGCGGCGTTGGGGTCAAGCAGCAGATCGAGGGGCTTGCCGCCCAGACGCGCGGCGTCGTCTAAGGCGCTGCCCAAGGCCATCGGCGAGGTGACGGCTTGATCGCCGGCGCGGCTGATCACGTTGAGCGCGCCGGACTCGCCGCCGCCGACATACAAGGCCGTGCGCCCCACGTCATCCCCGAACACGGCGAAGCCCCGGGCGGCGTCTGCGGCGAGGGCCCCCGCCGAGGCGCCCACGGCGAGCTTCGTGGCGGCCCCGGCCTTCGCCGCGGCCTTGGCCCCGGCGCCCACCTTGGCCACCTTTCCGGCGCCGGAGCCCAGCTTGCCCAAGGCGCGCAAGAGCGTGAGCGGGTTGGCGTGGGCGGGGCTGACCATCAAGGCGGCCAAGAGAAGCAGGGCGAGGCGGCGCATCGGAGACTCCATCCATAGACGACGTGGCCACAGGCTACCGCGAACGGACGTCGCCCACAAGGCCCCTCAGCCCGTCAATCCAGCGGTGACCGTTGAGGTCGCCGCCACCTCACTCGCCGGACGACGCCGGGCCGCGCCCGCCACACCACCATTCCGCACGATCTTGGGCGAACCCCGACGGTCACCCCTGGAGCGCCTTGCGCACGGCGTCTTCAGTCTCCAGCTCCCCGACCTTGGCCTCCGCCGCCTCGTCATGGCGAAGCGCCGCGCCCTCCAGACGCATCACCGAGTTCGCCTGAAACGGCACCGCGCCCGTCGGCCCAGCGCCGCTCATCCAGGTCGCCAGGACGATCACCTCGTTCTTGCCGTCGCCGTTCACGTCTTGGAGCCACAGCGGCCCCTCCTCAAACCCGGCCCACTGCTGCAGCGCGCCGGAGCGGGCCGTCGTCTCACCACAGCGCACGATCAGCTCAAACTCCGTCCGGTCACCCTTCGCCACGACGGCGACGACACAGTCCTTCTTGTCGCCGACCGCACCGACGATGGCGGGCCGGTTGAGCTGCTCATCCGAGGCCAAGATCGAGCGGATCTGATCGTCGGGGGCCTGGGCGGCGGGCGCGGCCGGTGGAGTAGGCGTGGGGGCGCTGGGCGTGGTGGCGCTGGGCGTAGTGGCGTCAGGCGTCGGCGCGGCGCCGGTGCAGGCGAAGAGGACGAAGAGCAGAGACATCGGTGGCTCCTGAGGGCGGATGGCGGATCTCGCGGGAGTCTAAACCCCCGCAGACTGGAGGTCTCGCAGCGCTTGGAGGACGGCGGCGTCTTGAGCGTCCTCGTCGTCGTCGCTGAGGACGTGCTCATACAAACGCAGCGCCAAGAGCGCGCGCTGGCTCGGCGCTCGGGGGACGTCTTCGCCCCGCGCGGCGAGGCGCGACAACGCCGCCGCGGCGCGACGCGCGGCCTCCAGACCGCGGGTGTCCTCCTCGTCCCCCGCCTCAAACCG
>JBEAVX010000831.1:0-9627 GCA_041160755.1 Pseudomonadota bacterium | reverse complement strand
GCCGAGGGGCGAGGCGAGGCGGCCGCAGGGGCCGAGGGGCGAGGCGCGGCGGCGGGCGCGGGCTGCGCGGCGGGCTGGGCCGCGGGCTTCGAGCCGCCGGAGGAGCCGCCCTTGCCGCCGCCCTTGTTGCCACCCTTCTCGGCGCGGTTGTCGCGCTCAGCGGGCGCGGCCTCCGTGGCCGCGTCGTCGAGGGTCGCTCCCTGCTGAGGCGAGAACTCAAAACCGGAGAGCGCGAAGAGCAGGACGCCGGTGAGGGGGAGCAGGTTGGCCATGATTTCCTCCAGGTTCACCGCGAGGGCGGCGTTTTATCGTCGATACCCGACTCGGCTTGCACGACGGCGCCCACTGAGGCGCTATTCATCTCCATCGGCTGAAAAGTCGTCGAGGATCACCGCTACGCTCCGCGCCCGAAGCCCGCGCGGATCCGGGCGAGGGTCTGGTCGCGCACGAGGTGGACGGTCTCGCCGCCGTCCACACGCACATGGAAGTACAGCCGACCCTGATCATCGGGCACGGCGCGGCCGACCTCGACGGTGTGGCTGCTGCCGTCCTTCTTGCGGATCGTGATCACCTGGCCGGGCTTCGTGAGGCCCGCGTCGGCGAGGCTCACCCCCGTCGCGACGCCGTCCGAGCGCAGGTCGGCGAGGATGTTCACCGTGAAGAGGATGAGCTTCACGTCGGCGTCGACGTTCTTGGGCTCGGCGACGAACCACAGCTCCGGCCCACCGGCCTCTAGCACGACGGGCACGCCGCCGTCCTCTAGGCGTAAGGTCGCGACCTCTTCCCGGGCGAACCGCAGGAGCCGGTTGTCGAGCAGGGCCGCCAGGGGGCGCAAGGCGGCGTCTCGTTTGGGCGAGGCGACGGAGTAGACGACGTCTTCGCCGCTCACCTTGACGAAGGCGCCTTCAGCGCTCAACCGGCTGCCGAAGGTCATCACCTTGGAGCTGCCGTCGTTGAGGCGAAGCTCGACCCGGGCCGCCGGGGTCTCGAAGCCGCCGTCATAGTCCGCGCCGAGGCGGCTCCCGGCGCGCACGACGCTGAGGCTCGTCACGAGGTCGGTCACGGCGTCTTGGTTGAGCGCCACGGCGGGATCTTGGGCGAGACGCCACTCGGACCACCGCGCTTCGCCCTTCTCGTTGGTGCCCGCGACCTCCCGCCAGAAGCGCAGGTCACCGCCGGGCTGGCCGAGGGTGATCTCGGCGACGAGCTCGGGCTCGACCTGCACCGCCATGCGGTTCTGCCACTCGACGGTGTCGCGGGCGTAGCGGCTGCGACCGCCGACCTTGGCGCGGTAGACGTCGTCGCTGTCCTTGAGGCGCACGAAGGAGAAGCCGCCGGGCATGTCGCCGCCGACGACGATGGACAAGGCCGGGCTCTCGCCGTCGGTGAACAGCTCGACGAGCACGCCGGTCTGGTCGTCGAGGCCGTAGGTCTCCAGGTTGCCCTCGTCCAGGCGCACGTCCATGACGATGGGCTCGCGGAGCTGGTTGAGGAGCGTGCGCAACAACATGGCGTCGGCGGGGGCGTCGTAGGGCTGGGTGACGCGCCAGCCGTCCTTGAGCGAGCCCAGCATGACGACCTTCTCAAGCTGGCCTTGGGTGATCTCGACCCGGGTGACGAGGTCGCGATCGACCCCGGCGAGGGTGGGGAGATCGGCGGTGGGATCGACCTCGCCGGTCGGGGCCAAGGTGGCGAGGCCCAAGGCGGCGGCGAGGCCGAGGAGGATCATCGTCTTCTGGGTGAACATCAGGCCCTCCGACGCGAGAGGCGGCGGAGCGCGCCGAACAAGAGGAGGATCACCGTCCCGCCGAGCAGGTTCACGGCCTTCAAGGTGTCGCGCTCCTGGGGCTCCAAGGGCCGCATCGCGGGCACCTGCACGGTCTTGGAGCGGATGCTGATCAGCTCCTCGTCTTGCACCATCCAGTCCACGAGGTTGACCATGAACGGGATGTTGTTGGCGATAAAATCGGCGCTCCCGCCGACGACGACGCGGGTGGGCACGCTCTCGTTCGCCCGGCCCGCGGCCTCTTCAGGGCCCACGGCGTCGGGGATGTCGCGCCCGGCGTGGAAGCTCTTGAAGGTGCCCTGCAACGAGACGATGAGGGGCCAGGCGCCGATCTCTTCGCTCGTGTCGCGGCGTTTGTAGGCGTCGGGGTCGATGCGCTGCACGTTCTTGATGCGACCGGCCTGGGACGAGGCCCGGGCCAAGACCTCGACCTTCACGCCGTCCGCGGCGGGCTCGGGCAGGTCGATGGAGGAGACGAAGGGGAACTGCATCGTGCCCAGGCCCCGCACCACGACGGAGTCTTGGGAGAGGTCGGAGACGTTGGGGATCAAGGGCAGGTTGATCGGCGTGTAGACGAGGTAGCTGCCTTGGCGCACGGGGAACCGCATCTTGCCGTTGGAGACGCGGTCGGCGACGAGGTCGCGGTTCAGCTCGACGCCGTAGTTGCCCAGGAGCGCCTCTAAGCCGTGCAGCACGGGCATCGCGCGCATGGTCGTGAGGTCGGGCTTGTAGTTGGTCAAGAAGAAGGCGACGGGCACGCCGTCCATGATGAGCTGGTCGAGGCGGTACTGCTCAAGGGCGCCGTAGACCCCTTGGGGGCCGATGATGAGCAAGGCGTCGAGGCCTTCAGGGGGCGCCTCTCGGGCGGTGAGGTCCACGGCGCGCAGCTCATAGGCCTCGCTGAGCTTGGCGCGGAGGGTCTCCAGGGGGCCCTTCGCCGTGAGCAGGTCGGGCTCTTGGTGGCCCGTCGCGTAGCCCACGAGCTTACGTTCGCCGTCGAGCAAGGACTTGATCGTGCGGGTGAGGTCGTACTCCAAGGCGCTGAGGTTCGTCACGGCGGGCAGGGTGGCCTGGCGCTCGCCGTAGAGGAAGGCCACGCCCATCCACACCTTCTTGAGCTCGGTGCGGGACTCGGTGCGGAAGGCGTAGTCGTTGGGCAAAACGCCGTATCGTTGGGCCTCTTCTTGGAGATCGGAGTCGTTCGTCGGGTCGATGACGACGATCTCCATGCGGCCCCGGGACCAGGCGCGCAGCTCTTGGAGCTTGTCGACGACCACCTGCTCGTGGTTGTTGTACGGCGCCTCCAAGCCCCTCGTGAACCACACCTTCACGATGAGCGGGCGCTCCAGGCGGCCCATGAGCGAGCGGCCGGCCTGGGAGAGCGTGTGCACGCGGTCGCGGGTGAGGTCGAGGCGGCTGAAGTGCTGCACCGCCAAGAGGTTGAGCAAGACGCAGATCACGGCGACGGCGACGAGCTGCACGCCGGAGTTCATCCGGAGGTTCTTGCGGAGGTCCATCAGGAGAGCCTCCGCTGCTCTAAAGCGAACACCGAGAGGTGCAGGCTGCCCATCACCACCGAGCCCCAGAAGATGACGTTGCGGGTGTCGATGACGCCGCGGGCGAGGCTGGAGAAGTGGTAGTCAAAGCTCAAGTATTGCACGACCGGCAGCATGGCCGCTGGGACCTGGTGCAAGAAGAAGCCCAAGGAGTAGGGGATGACGCAGAGCGTGACCGCGACGAGGAAGGCGATGATCTGGTTTGAGGTGAACGACGAGGCCGCGGTGCCGATGGCGCAGTAGGCCGCCGCCATCAACGAGAGCCCGACGTAGCCGCCGATGACCGGGCCCCAGTCGAGCTCACCCAAGGTCGCCAAGGTGAGCGGGTAGGTGAGGGTGAGGCCGATGGCGAAGAGCACCACGGTGAGCGCCGCCAGGAACTTGCCCAGCACCACCTCGGCCTCGGTGACCGGCAGGGTGATGAGCAGCTCCAGGCTGCCTGTGCGGCGCTCTTCAGCGAAGAGGCGCATCGTGATGGCCGGGGCGAGGAGCAGGAGCGACATCGCGCTCCAGAAGAAGACGTTCCTCATGCTCACGACGCCGACCTCAAAGAGATCGTCGAACCACAAGGAGAAGACGCCCACGAGCAGCAGGTGCACGGGGATCACGATGTAGGCGAGCGCGGAGTCGAAGCTGCCCGACAGCTCACGTCGCCAGATGGCCAGGATGGAGCGCAAGACGGCCCTCGGAGATGCTGCCCTTGGAGCCTATCTCCCCGCGTCCCTCCGTCAAGCGGGGTGCGGCGTGACCGGGGCGTTGTCGTAGCGCGCCCAGGTGAGCGCCTCCTCGTAGCGCACGGGCTCGCCGCGTCGGGGCACGAGGTTGAGCTTCGCCGTCTCAAAGAAGCCCTGCACGGTGCGGAACATGGAGCTGGTGTCGATCCAGCACGCCCGCATACAGCCCTCGCAGGCCCCGGCCTCTAACTTCCGCTTGTGCTCGTACTCTTGGGAGTGGAAGAAGGTCTCGAAGTCGGGATCTAAGAAGTGTTTGTAGTCGTGGTTCGTGCGGTGGCAGATGGTGAACTGGCCGTTGGGGCTCACCGAGAAGTAGAGCGCGCCGGCGTCGCAGCCGTCCGCCGGGAACCGCCCGGTCTTGAGGTAGACCCGGCTGGAGTCGAGGTACGGCGTGGAGTTGAGGATCGGCCAGCCCTCCTTCTTCATGCGGATCAGCGTGTCGTAGACGCGGTCCACACGCTCGCCGACGTCGCCTTGGGGGCCTTCAGACATGCCCATCTCGGGGCGGTGGCGGATGAAGCGCGCCTCCCAGTTGCGCACGCCGGCCTTGGGGTCGGCGAGGAGCTCGATGGGCAAGAAGCTCACCGCGAAGCCGATCTCTTTGGCGAAGCGCACAATGTCGGGGCACTCCTCCAAGTTGAGGTTTGAGACGACGGTGTTCATCACCAACAGCCCGCCGGAGCCATGAAGGCGCTCGGCGAGGAAGGTCATGTTGCGCACGGCGCTGTCCCAGGAGCCCTCGACCTCGCAGATGTAGTCAAAACGGGCGGGGTAGAGGCTGTCCAGAGAGATGGAGAAGTTCTTCACGCCGTAGGAGAGGATCTTCTCGAAGCGCTCGCGGGGGACGTTCACGCCGTTGGTGAGCACCCGCACGTTGAGGCCGACGTCGACGAAGTGTTTCGCGGCCTCCTCCAGGTGCTCATACGAGAAGGGCTCGCCGCCGCCGATGGAGATCTGGACCACGCCCAGGCGCTTCATGCGCTCTGCGACCTGGCGGATCTCGTCGAGGCTCAGCTCCTCTTTTTTGTTCCCATAGCGCCAGATCCCGCACATCTTGCAGGTGAGGTCACAGCGATGGGTGATGCCGAAGTGGGCGTAGACAGGCACGTCACGGGTGACGGCGGCCTTCGCCAAGCGCGCGTAGTTGCGAATGTTGAGGTTCATGGTCCGACCTCCAGGGCAGCTTGACGCACAGCTTCGCACAGATGTGAACGATCCGCCTCGGATAAGTTGGGGTGGACCGGAAGGTGAAGCAGATCGGCGAAGGCCCGCTCGGCGTTGGGGCAGCGCGCTTTGTCTTCGGGGAAGAGATCGCTGTCCGCGCAGTTGGCCATGTAGCCGATCGTGGTGTCTACGCCTCGCGACCGCAAGGCCCGGGCGAGCTCGTCCCGGCGGCGATGGTGCACGACGAAGCTCATGTAGATCGGCTCGGCGCCAGCGGGGTAGGTGGGCGCCTCGACGCCGGGCACATGGCCGAGCTGGCTGTCCAAAAACCGACCGTTGCGCACCCGCGCGCCGTTCAGGGCCTCGATGCGCTCAAGCTGCTTGAGGCCCACGGCGGCCTGGAGCGCGCCGGGGCGCTCGTCGCGGTAGTAGCTGGGGATCTTGTCCCAGGTGCGCTCGGCCTCGCCGAAGCGGTCGTGGATGGGATCCTTGCCGATCTTGTTGCCCAGGACCACGGCGGGGTGAACGGTGAAGGGGTAGATCGCCGGGTGGGTGGCCACCATCATCGCCATGCCGGTGAGGGCCTCCTTGAGCGGCTTCTTCAGCGGCGCGCGGCCGCCGCCGTCGAGGCGCTGGTGGATGTCGGCGGCCAAGGCGTCGTCGCTCGTCGTGATCATCGCGCCGGAGAGCGAGGTGATGTTTTTGGTGAGGCCGAAGGTGTAGTACGCGGCGTCGCCAAAGGAGCCGACGCGGCGGCCTCGGTAGCGGGCGCCGCAGGCCTGGGCGACGTCCTCGATCACCTTGATCCCGTGGCGGTGGGCGATGCGGAGGATCGGCTCCATGTCGCAGGGCGTGCCGAAGAGGTGGGTGGGCACCACGGCCTTGGTGCGCGGGGTGATGGCGCGCTCGAAGGACTCGGGGTCGAGGACGTGGGTGCTGCGGCCGATGTCGGCGAAGACCGGCTTGATCCCGAGCGCCTTGGCGAAGGCGGGGATCGCGAAGTAGGTCAGCGCGGGGAGGATCACCTCGTCGCCGGGCTTGAGGCCCCAGCCCTGGAGCAGGAGCGAGAAGCCGAAGCGCGCGGAGGGCACCATGACCGCGTGCTTGACGCCGATGTAGTCGGCGAAGGCCCGCTCAAACTCACGCACCTTGGCGTCATCATCGCCCGGGCGGAGGAGCTGTCGGGCGACGACGACGGCCTCGGCCGGGGAGAAGCTGGGGGAGAAGCGCGGGATCTTTCCGAGGGCCATGGGCTCTCCGTGGCCGGGATCGGCCGGGGGCGCGAGGGGAAACGGAAGGGGACGTCTTGGTCCGTGTCTTCTTGCCCGAAGTATAGACCAGCCTCGGGGAGCGGTTGCGCGCGGGTGGGGCCTGTGAATTGGCGTGAGGCGTGGTTATCCTGGTCGGGAAGCCGCGTCCGCCGACGCAGCCCGGAGCCGTCATGGCGATCCTGCCGATCCTGACCGTGCCTCACCCCTTGCTCCTGCAAAAAGCCCGCCCGGTGCGGGAGGACGAGTTCGGCGAGGCGCTCGCGAAGCGCCTCTCGGACATGGCGGAGACGATGTACGCGGCGCCGGGTGTTGGCCTCGCGGCCCCCCAGGTCGGCGACCTGCGGCGGATGCTCGTCATGGACGCCACTGAAGAGAAAGAGGACGACGGCCGCCGCGAGCAGGCCAAACACCTGCAGCTCGTGGTGAACCCGGAGATCGTCGAGCGCAGCCGCGACAAGATCCGCTGGGAAGAGGGCTGCCTCTCGGTGCCCGAGTTCTGGGAGTTCTTCGAGCGCCCGCGCCGGGTGCGGGTGAAGTACCGCGACGCCTTGGGCGCCCACCTCGACGAGTGGTTTGAGGGCTTCCCCGCCGTGGTGCTGCAGCACGAGATGGACCACCTCGAAGGGGTGGTGATCATCGACAAGGCGAGCCGCCTCAAGCGCAGCCGGTACCTCAAGAAGGTCAAGAAGGGCGTCATCGGCGGTGAGCCGAGCGCTGAAGACGACGAGCACGAGGGTGCTTCGCTCTGAGGAGATGCCGTTGAAGATCGTGTTCATGGGCACCCCGGCCTACGCGGTGCCCACCCTGGACGCTCTCGTCGAGGCCGGGCATGAGGTGCTCTGGGTGGTCGCCCAGCCCGACAAGCCCTCGGGCCGGGGTCAGGCGCTCCAGGCGCCGCCGACGGTGGAGCGCGCCCGGGCCCTGGGCATCCCGACGCGGCAGCCCAAGGCCCTGCGCTCGGGGCCGTTCCCGGGCAACCTTCGCTCCTTGGGCGCCGATGTGGGCGTCGTCGTCGCCTATGGGCGCATCCTCACGCCGGAGCTGCTCTCGGCGCCGAGGCTCGGCTGCGTGAACGGCCACGGCTCGCTCTTGCCCGCCTGGCGCGGCGCGGCGCCGATGCAGTGGTCGCTCTTGAGCGGCGACGCCGAGACCGGCGTGACGACGATGGCCATGGACGAGGGCCTCGACACCGGCGACATGCTGCTCCGCGAGGCGATCCCCATCGGGGAGGACGAGACCTTCACCCAGCTCTCCGCGCGCCTCGCCGCGCTCACGGCCTCGCTGATGGTGCGCACCTTGGCGGCGCTGGACGGCCTGACGCCGACGCCCCAAGACCACGGCCAGGCCACCCACGCCCGGCCGCTCACCAAAGACGACGGTCGCTTGGACTGGACACGCCCCGCCCGGGCCCTGAAGGATCAGGTGCGCGCCTTGGAGCTGTGGCCGGGGACGTTCTGCGGTCGTGGCGGCGAGGTCATCAAGGTGAAGCGGGCGCGGGTGGTCGAGGGCGAGGGCCCGCCGGGCGCCGTGATCGAGGCCCACGAGCGCCTCGTGGTGGCCTGCGGGTCGGGGGCGCTTGAGATCTTGGAGGCCCAGGCGCCGAACAAACGTGCGGTCGGCGCGCGGGACTTCATCAACGGCGCCCGGGTGCGCACAGGCGAGGTGTGGACATGAGCGGCTTGAGCCCGGTGATCATCAGCCCGTCGATCCTCTCGGCGAACTTCGCCCGGCTCGGCGAAGACATCGCCGCCATCGCCACGGCGGACTGGGTTCATGTGGACGTGATGGACGGGCGCTTTGTGCCCAACATCACCATCGGCCCCCTCGTCGTCGCCGCCCTGCGCCCGCTCACGACCCAGCCGCTGGACGTTCACCTGATGATCGTCGAGCCTGACAAGTACGTCCCCGCCTTCCGCGACGCTGGTGCCGACCTCATCACCGTGCACGCCGAGGCCACGGACCACCTCGACCGCTCGATTCAGCTCATCAAGTCGCTCGGCGCGAAGGCGGGCGTCGCCCTGAACCCCCACACGCCGGAGACCGTGCTCGACTACGTCTTGGACGAGCTCGACCTGGTGCTGGTGATGACGGTGAACCCCGGCTTCGGCGGTCAGTCGCTCATCCGCCGGGTGTTCCCGAAGATCACGCGGCTGCGGGAGACCATCGAGGCCCGGGGGCTCAAGACCTTGATCGAGGTCGACGGCGGCGTGAAGATCGACAACGCGCATGAGTTCACCGCCGCCGGGGCCCACGCTTTGGTGAGCGGATCCGGCGTCTACGGGGCCCAGGACCGCGCCCAGGCCATCGCCGCCACCCGCGCCAACGGCGCCCAAGGCCTCGCCCGCTGGGCCCGGGGTTGACAGCGGCGCCGAGAACCGCTAAGGGGCTCAGCGTGTCGGGGTGTAGCGCAGCCTGGTAGCGCACCTGTTTCGGGAGCAGGGGGCCGGAGGTTCAAATCCTCTCACCCCGACCATCTTCGAGGGCCCGTAGTGATCGTGAGATCCTACGGGCCTTCGTCATTTGGGGGTTCGGGTGAGCCAGTAGCCAGACTCCCGCCTGGAGTGGGCCACCGCGACGAGCTCGATCGTGTCGGGGTGAATCTCGTAGAACAGCAGGTAAGGGAAACGCTGAACCACGGCGCGCCGATACCGGTCATCGCCGAACCACGCGGGCCACCGCAGCGGGTCTTCGGCGGCCTGGGCCATGGTGGCCTCGATGGCCTCAAAAAACTCCGCACCCAGGCCATCTCGCTGGGCCTCGTACCAGACGAACGCCGTGGTGAGCTCGTCCTCGGCTTCGGGGAGGACAACACGACGCAGGGTCACCGCTGGGCCAACCGACCCAGCAGGCGGTCCCTCACTTCGGACCACTCCGCGCCGCGCAGCTGTCCTTGGGACTCACGCTCGGCGGCGGCGATCGTGCGGCGGCGAAGCTCGGCGGTCCAGCGCTCCGACCCGCCGGGCTCGGCAGAGCCCTCTACGCTGTCGATCAGCTCGGCGGCGAGGCGCAGCCGATCGGCAGGATCGAGGGCCATGGCGTCAGCGGTCACGGAGCGGAGAGGGTTGGCCATACGCCAAGGATAGCCCCAGGGGGCGGGGTTCGCAATCGTGGGCGAC
>JBEAVX010000830.1:0-2531 GCA_041160755.1 Pseudomonadota bacterium | reverse complement strand
CTGGAGGGGATCAGGGCGCTCCCCGCCGAGCGTGTGGGCCTCGATCGTGCCCTTGGCCGGGTGCTCGCCGAGACGGCCAGCGCCCCCCGCGACCTCCCGCCTTGGGACAACTCGGCGATGGACGGCTTCGCGCTCCAGGCCGCCGACACCGCCGCTGGGCTCACGACGCTCACGGTGCTGGAGACGATCCTGGCCGGGGGAGTGCCGCGGCAGACCGTCACCCCAGGCACCTGCGCCCGCATCATGACCGGCGCGCCCCTGCCCGCCGGGGCCGACGCTGTTGTGATGGTCGAGGACACCGACGGCGGCGCGTCCGGCGTGGTGACCGTTCGTGGGGTCGTCCAGCCTGGCCAGCATGTGCGTTATTCGGGGGAGGACGTCCGCGCCGGGGCCCATGTGCTGCACGCGGGCGTCGTGCTCGGCGCGGCGGAGCTCGGGATGCTCGCGGCGATGGGTTTTCCCTCGGTGATGGTGCGCCAGCGGCCTCGGGTGGCCGTGCTCTCCACCGGGGACGAGGTCGTCGAGCCGGGCTTCCCCCTCGGGTTTGGGCAGATCTGGTCGTCGAACACCGTGGCCTTGATGGCGATGATCACCGAGGCCGGGGGCGAGCCCATCCATTGTGGTGTGGCCCCGGACGACGCCGCCGGGCTTCAAGCGGCCTTGGCCCGCTGCCAGAACGCTGAGCTGATCCTCACCACCGGCGGCGTGAGCATGGGCGACGCGGATCTGGTGAAGGCCGCGCTCTCCGACGGCCTACGGTTCCACAAGGTGGCGGTCCAGCCCGGCAAACCCGTGGCCTTGGGCCGCCTCTTCGGCAAGCCCACCTTCGGCCTGCCGGGCAACCCCGTGAGCTGCCTCGTCACCTTCCAGCAGCTCGTGCGGCCGGTGATTCGCGCCATGCTCGGCCTGACGCGCCCGTTCAGCCCGGTGATCGAGGCCGTGCTCACCGCGCCGATCCGCAAGCGCCCAGGCCGGGCGCTCCTCGCCCGGGCGCGCCTGGAGCGTGGCGCTGACGGCGTCATCCGCGCCACCCCGGCGCGCAGCCAGTCTTCAGGCGCCATGAGCGGCATGGTCGAGGCCGATGGACTGGTGATCCTGCCCTTGGAGGCCACAGACGCCCACGCGGGACAGACCGTGCGGGTGCAGGTGCTGCGCTGGCGCTTCATGGACCGCGCCGAGCCCGGCTATTGGCGCGAGGGCGCAGAGGACGAGGCTCCCCCTGGATCCACCGGGCCAAGCTCCAGTGAGGACGACGCTTGCTGCTGAGCCGTCGCGCATCGTGCCGTGGCCCGAGTCGGCGCCTGTGCCATAAGCCGCCGCGCGTGTGCTACCCTGTGCATGCGCGTGGTCCCCAACGCGCGGTGAGGAGCGAATGAGCACCCCGGACGGCGCCGACCTGTCGAGCGCGGGCGCCCTTGGCGCTGTACCGCCTGATCCCCTCGTCGGCGCCTTGGTCGCGGGCAAATACAAGGTGCTGCGCCTCGTGGCGCGCGGCGGCATGGGCAAGATCTTCCTCGCCGAGCAGCAGCCCCTTCAGCGAAAGGTCGCGCTCAAGGTCCTCAGCCTGCGCTCCACCGACAACGACGCCGAGTTCCGCTCCCGCTTCTTCTTAGAGGCCGCCACCTTGGGCCGCCTCAAGCACCCGAACACCGTCACCGTGTTCGACTACGGCAGCCTGAACAACGACGACGCCTTCTACATGGTCATGGAGTTCGTCGAGGGGCGCACGCTCTCCCAGGTGATCAAGGACGAAGGCAACCTCAACGTCATCCGCGCCTTGCGGGTCACCTACGAGATCGCCCGGTCCTTGGTCGAGGCGCACGAACAAGGCATCATCCACCGCGACCTCAAGCCGGGCAACGTGATGATCGGCCAAGGCAGCGAAGGGGAGGTCGTGAAGGTGCTCGACTTCGGCATCGCCAAGGTCTTGCAGCAAGAGGAGGCCGACCACGTCACCCGCGCCGATCAGCTCGTCGGCTCGCCCCGCTACATGAGCCCGGAGCAGATCAAGGGCGAGACGGTGGACTTCCGCTCTGATCAGTACTCCTTGGGCGTGATGCTGTTCGAGATGTTGACCGGTCAAGCGCCGTTCAAGGGCAACAACACCGTCGAGGTGCTGCTCGGCCACCTGCACAAGCCCGTGCCCGCCATCGCTGAGCTGCGCAAGACGGCGGTGCCCGACTCCGTCGATCGGTTTGTGCGCCGCTGCTTAGAGAAGGAGCCCGCCCAGCGCTTCGCCAGCATCAAAGAGGTGCGGGACCAGGCGCTCAACCTCATCGGCGAGACGTCCAACGGCGCGACCTTGCCGCCGGGCCTGTCGATCACCGACTCCGGCGTGCGCCGCCTGCCGCCGCACAGCCTCGTGCGCCCCGAAGGCATGACCGAGAGCGAGCTGTCACAATCGACCATGGGCAACACCCAGCGCCCCGCCGAGGTGCAGCGCGACGGCGGCGAGTCGCGGCGCTCCACGGGGATGCTCATCGGCCTTGGCGCCGTGGTGTTTGTGCTCCTCGGCGTCATCGTCGGCCTCG
>JBEAVX010000748.1:0-2728 GCA_041160755.1 Pseudomonadota bacterium | reverse complement strand
TACGCCCCCTGAGTTGGCCCATCGCGCGCCCCCCTCACCCCAAATCCACCTTGGGCCGCAGCACCCGCACAAGCTCAAACGCCGCCACCTCCGCCCAACGCGCCCCCTCGCCCTGCAACATCGCCACCGACGCCGTGGGCAGGGTCTCTCGCGCGCCGCAGAGCGCGGTGAGCGTCTCCTCAAGGCCGGGGTTGTGGCCGATGAGCATCACCGTCGTCACGGCGTCGGGGACGGTGGCCAGGGCCGCGCGCGCCGCGTCCGCCCCGGCGTGGTAGAGGCTGGGCAGGATCCGCACGTCTGGCTGAACGTCCCAGGCGGCGCGTAGGCCGGTGAGGGTCTCGATGGCGCGCAGGGCGCTGGAGCACAGGACGAGCTCGGGACACCAGCCCAAGGACTGCACCAGGGCGCCGATCTTTGGGGCGTCGCGGCGGCCGCGCTTGTTCAGGGGGCGGGCGTGATCGTCCAGGGCGTCTGTGGACCAGTCGCTCTTGGCGTGGCGGGTGAGCAGGAGCCTTCGCATCGGGGCCTCGCGGTCGGTGGGGGGACGCAGGGACGATTGTGCCACGCGCAGAGCCGTTGTATCCTGCTTGTTCCCGTCACCCCCGAGGTCGCCATGCGTGTGAAGCTCCCGCTCCTGATGATCGCCGCCCTCCTGCCCGCCTGCGACGCCGAGGAGACGGCGGAGCTCGGCCTGCCCACGCTCAACCCCGGCTGGAACGAGATCGACCCCGGCGAGGGCACGATCTGCGCCCGGGGCTCCAACTACAGCTTCTTCGCCCGACCCGGCACGGTCAATAAGGTCGTCATCGACTTCATGGGCGGCGGCGCCTGCTGGAACGAGGGCACCTGCAGCTACGCCGGGGCGCTGTTCTCCGACGACATGGACTGGATGCGTGACCTCGTCGACGCCGATGAGTTTGAGGGCGTCTACGACCTCACCGACCCCAAAAACCCCTTCGTGGACTGGTACTACGTCATCGTGCCGTACTGCACCGGCGACATTCATTGGGGCGACGCGGTGCAGACCTATGGCGAAGGCGACGACGCGGTCACCATCGAGCACAGAGGCGCCGTGAACACCCGGGCGATCCTCGACTGGGTGGAGTCGCAGTTCTCGGGCCCCGAGCAGATCCTCGTCACCGGCTGCAGCGCCGGGGCCTATGGCTCGGCGATGTGGGCGCCGCACATTCAGCGCATGTACCCCGACGCCCAGGTCAACCAGCTCGGCGACGGCGGCGCGGGCGTGGTCACCACCGACTTCTTCGCCAACAGCTTCCCCTCCTGGAACGCCACCCAGGCCGCGCCAGACTGGATCCCTACCCTCGACCCGGCCCAGGTGGACTGGTCCACCCTCATCCTCCCCGACCTCTACAGCCGCGTCGGCGCCTTCTACCCCGAGATGACGCTCAGTCAGCTCAACACCGAGCTCGACTGGAACCAGACGCTCTACTTCACCGAGATGGGCGGCGAAGACGCCGAGGCTTGGTCGGCGGGCATGAAGGCCTACAACGCCCAGATTCAGGCCACCACGCCCAACTTCACACAGTACATCGCCGCCGGGGACGAGCACTGCATGATCCCCTACACCCGCCTCTATGAGACGACGGAGCAGGGCGTGCCGCTTGTGGACTGGGTGGCGTCCGTCGCCGCCGGAGAGCGCCCGGCGCCGGTGTTCTGTGAGGGGTGTGAGGACTGAGGGGCGGAGGCTCACGGCGGCCCAGCGCCGGCTTGGGCCTCCTCCAGCATCAGCGTGAGGAGCGTGTCCTCGTCCTCGCGGGACGGGGCGGCGGGTGCCTGAGCCACGGGGTCACGTTGACCGCGCCCCGAGGCCAGGCGTCGCCTTAAAACGACTCCCCGAAGATCTCCCGCCACAGCGCGTTCGCGCGCGTGTGGTCACCGGCCAGCTCAAAGGCGCGGGCGCGCTTGGCGAGCTCGGCGGCCTTCTCTAGCGCGGCTTTGCCGAGGGCGCGCTTCTGCGGATCTGTGCCCTCGGCGACGTCGTTCGTCGGCTCCGCCGGGTCAACGCAGCGCCCCATCACCTTGCTCGGGAGCTGGGTGAACAGCGTGGCGAAGCCCTCGGCGTAGCTCGACGGCTTCGCCGTGAGCAGGTCGATGATCATCAGCTCCAGGTGGAAGCTCTTGATGTTCTTCCCGTTTCGGTTGTTCCACCCTTTGAGCCCACGGATGAGGCCGAGGCCCATGCCACCGGCGCGCTCGTGCGCCGCTTTGGTGCGCTCCTTATGAACGCGGGGGTTGGTCCGCTTCCAGCCGCCTTCGTCGGTGATCAGGTAGAAGCTGTCCGACTCGCGGAAGGCCGGCACGAGGTCGTAGCCGATGCCTGTCCCGGTGAACTCGATGTTCACCGAGCGGGACTGGAGCTTGGCGGTCTTGCCGGGGTTCATCTCCTCCACCGCGCGCTTCACCTGCTCCAAGAGCGCCTTTGGCGTCACGGCGCGCGGGCCACCGTGAACGCTGGGCTCCAACTCCAAGAACAGGTCGATGTCGTGGAGCGGGCGCACGCTGGTGAGGCGCCCGAAGGAGCCGGAGATGAACACGGACTTGATGGAGAGCCGCTTCTTGACGCCCTCCAGCACACGATCCCGCTGGTCGCGGGCGGCCGCGTCTTGGTTCTCCGTGAGGTTGAGGGTCTGAAGGTACTTCTCGAATCGTTGCGCGACGGTTTCCATTGGAATCCCTGAGATTTGAGGTGGTCCATCCACCACTCGGC
>JBEAVX010000733.1:0-15260 GCA_041160755.1 Pseudomonadota bacterium | reverse complement strand
TGGCCTTGTGCGCCGTCGCGGAGGCCGTCACCAAGATCGGGGATCTCGTCGGCATCACCGCCACGGCGATGCTCCCCGCCGCCTCCGCCGGGCGCAAAGGCATCGAGGAGCTCTCCGGGCAGATCGTCGCCACCTTCAACAGCCGCCCGCCGCCCCGCGCGGTCTTCGCCGATGGCCTCGCCTTTGACCTCATCCCCGCCTGGGGAGACGTCGAGCAGGGCGGCTGGACCGGCCTGGAGCGCCTCACCGCCGAGCAGGTCGGCCAGGTGCTCGGGCTCTCGCCCAACCGGGTCGCGGTGAACATCACCCTCGTGCCGCTGTTCGCGGGCATGGGCATGAGCGTGCATGTGCGCGGCGACGCGCGGCTGAGCGCGGCGAGCTTACGCGAGGCGCTCCAGGGCTCTCGTTCGGTGCAGCTCCACGACCGCGCGGGCCGCCCCTTGATGCCCCGGGCCCAGCTTGAGCGCGCCGTGGTGAGCGTCGGCCGCCTGCGCGACGACCCCAACGGCGACGGCGTTCACCTCTGGATCGCCGCCGACCCCATGCGCCTCGCCTCGGCCAACGCCGTCGCCATCGCCACGGAGCTCGCCGCCCGGGGGTTCATCGGCGCCCGCGCCTGAGCGGGATGACAGCTTGTCGGGCTCCGCTGACAGGGCATACGCCAGGGTGACAGTTTGTCAGCGTTCGCCGCCGTGAGGCCCCCCGCCGGGCGCCTTGGTGCCTCCCGAAACATGGCATACTGCTTGCAAAGGTGGGCTCGGCAGCCCGCTGATCCAGCTCCGGCGCTTCTCCTGGGTGTATGAATGGGACTCATCGTTCTCTTCGGCTTGTTTGGGGCTGGATCAGCCTGGGCTTTCCCTTCTCGCTTCGCCGCCACCCTCGACGGTGTCACCGCCACGGGTGAGCTGGCGATCAAGACCTCCCCCGACGGGCGTTACGTCGGGGTGCTCTCCAACACCGCCCTGGACATCATCGACACCGAGACCTGGGACGTTCAGACCGCCGGGGTCTGCGGGGACGCGGCGGGCCTCGCCGTCACCACAGACAGCGCCTCAGGGGACGTCGTCTTCTTCTTCGGCTGCGGCGCCGGCACCGTGAACGGCGTGCAGGTCACCGACGGCGCCCTCGACGCCTGGGCGGCGGTCACCGTCACCGACAACGCCGTGCAGGGCTTGGCGGTCGAGGACGACACCCTCTGGGTGCTCGCCGCGGCGGAGGACGGCGGCCTGATCGTGGTGCCCGTGATGACCGCCGACCTCAGCGCCAGCGCCGTGAGCTCGGCGACGATCGTCACCTCGGGCTTTGAAGACATGGAGAGCCTCTCGGGCTTCGTGCTCGTGAACCACGGCGGAGACGACGTCACCCGCATCGACGTGACCACGGGCTCGGCGTCGATCTCCCAAGAGAACCTGCCGGGCCGAGACTTTCAGGATCTGGAGGTCTACGGCACGGGCGGCTTCTTGGCCGATGGCGACGGCGCGCTCCTCCGTTACCGCACCACCGGCGGCAACGACACGTTTCAGCTCCTCCTCGACGATGAGGACGGGCTCTTACAATGCTCCGCGCTCGCCATCGACGACGACGGCGCGTGGCTGGCCCTGGCCGACGCCGGGGCCGAGTCCCTCGTGATCTTCACCTTCGACAGCACCAACCTCGCCGTAGAGGACGAGCCCCTGGCCACGATTGACCTCGGCGCCGTGGGGGAGGTCTCCGGCCTCACCGACGTCGGAGACTACCTCCTGGCGGCGACGAGCGCGGGGGAGGTGGTCGTGTTCACCGAGCGGCCTTGGGTAGAGATCGTGAACCCGCCGACGGCGGCGTACACGACGGGTGAGCAGGTCAGCCTCTCGGTGACGAGCGACCTCGCCGGGGACTGGACGGCGCGGCTCGGCGCCGTGGACGGATCGGTGCTGGCCTCGGGTGAGCTGAGCGCGAACGAGGCCGTGGAGGTCACCTTCACCGTCGGCGACGACTGGGAAGAGGGTGACCAGCGCGTGTTCATCGTCGTGGACTCCTTGGGGAGCATCGGCCGCGTCGCCGTAGACGTGCCCATCGACAACCCCCCCGTGGCGCCAGTGCTCTCCGACGTTGGCTTCGGCGACGGCACGATCATCCTCTCCTTCGCCGGGGACGCCCCCGCTGACCTGGAGCGGTACGACATCTACCTCACCACCACGGCCTTCGTGGCCTCGGACTACAGCGCGGGAGGGCCCGAGTACAGCGGCCCCGATGACGGGATCAGCTCCCCCATCGCGCTGGCCATCGAGGATCCCGCGGAGCCCGTAGAGATCGAGATCACCGGGCTCACGAACGGTCAGACCTACTATGTGGGCGTGCGCGCGGTAGACGCTTCGGATACGGAAGGCCCCATGAGCGACATCTACGAGGTCACCCCCGCCGAGACCTTTGGCGCCGCCGATCTGGCGGGCGAAAAGGGCGGGTTTTGCGCGACGACCCCTCACGCCGCTGGGCTCGGCCTTGGGCTCCTCGCGCTCCTGGCCACGCGCCGCCGCCGTCGGAGCGCTGGGCTCGTCGCCGCGCTGGGGCTGGCGTTGTCCCCGGTCGCCCAGGCCGCGGAGCCCGTGAAGGGCCACCGCGACGCCGACGGCGAGATCGTGCTCGACCGCAGCATGCAGCTCTCCGTCTCTAGCCTCGGCCTCGCCGACACGAACATTCAGTCGGTCTATGGCGATCGTGCGATGCTCGTCATCCACGGGCAGGCGTCGCTGCAGGCGTTCCGGGTGCTGCAGGTCGACGCGGGTCTGGGCGCGCTGCGAAAGGCTGGCACGATGGTCACCTCCGACGGCCTCGCCGGGAGCGAAGAGGCGAAGCTCACCTTGGTGCCGCTCAGCCTCGGCGTCACCGCGCGTCTCGACCTCATCGACGGCCAGCCCATCGTGCCCTACGGCGCCGTGGCGCTCGACTATTGGCTCTGGCGTGAGCGTGAGGGCAGCATCGACCCCACGAACCCCTTCGACCTTGAGGCCATCGGCGGCGGGAAGCCCGGTTATCACTACGCCTTAGGCGTGAACCTGCTCCTCGACTGGCTCGACCCGCGCGGCGCGTCCGAGGCCGGCGCGGTGTGGGACGTAGACGACACCTACCTGAGCGTCGAGTGGCGTCGCGACAGCATGTTCTCTACGGAGGGCCTCTCCTTCGCGGGGAACACCCTCACCGTCGGCGTGAAGGTTGACCGCTGAGCTTCGCACCTGGCGGCTCGTCTTAGAGTACGACGGCGCGGCCTACACCGGCTGGCAACGCCAGCCCAAGGGCCACTCCATCCAGAGCGTCGTGGAGGACCGCCTGAGCCGTGTGCTCGGCGGCGAGGCCGTGCGGGTGATCGCCTCGGGCCGCACCGACGCTGGGGTTCACGCCTTGGGGCAGGTCTGCTCGTTCCGGGCGGCGAGGGTGCGCCACCCGCAGCAGCTCCGCGACGGCCTCAACGCCACCCTGCCCGCCGACATCGCCGTCGTCGAGGCCGCCGAGGCGCACCCGGCCTTCCACGCCCAACGATCGGCCATCGGCAAGCTCTACCGCTACGTCATCTTGCCTGGGCCCAGCCGCTCCGCCCTGCGCCGTGGGCGCTACTGGCCCGTGCGCTGGCCCTTGGACCACGACGGGATGCGGGAGGCGCTTCAGAGTCTCGTCGGGCGGCACGACTTCACGAGCTTTCGGGCCTCGGGCTGCTCAGCGGCGACCTCGGTGCGCACGATCCACCGCGCGGCGCTCTCCCAGGTCGAGGATGAGCTGCACGTCGAGCTCTATGGCGAGGGCTTCTTGCGCCACATGGTGCGCAACATCGTCGGCTCCCTCGTAGACGTGGGCCGCGGCAAACAGCGCCCCGGGTGGTTTCGGGAGCTGCTCCAGCTCAAAGACCGGGTCCAGGCCGGGCGAACCGCCCCAGGCGAGGGCCTGTTTTTGGTGCGTGTGGACTATCCGGCGGCCTTGCTCGTGCCCGGCGCGCCGGAGCTTGGCGTCTCGCAGGGTGAGGACAGCGACGGGGACGAGTGAGGCGGCGCTCAGAACGACACGAGGCGCGAAGGGGGTAGCCCTCGCGCCTCGCGATGTGGACCGCCCGAAGGCTTAGTCCTCTTCTTCTTCGACCTCTTCGTCCTCGTCTTCGCCGAGGAGGTCCATGTCGTCGTCCTCTTCTTCGTCGCCGTCGAGGAACTCGTCCTCCTCGGGCACGCCCTCGTCCTCCTCAGGCTCCGCCTCACGCTTGGCAGGCTTCGCGCCGCCCTTGCCCTTGTACTTGGCGAGGATCAGCTCACGCGGATCGGGGTTGGGGTTCTCTGCCTGATCCGCGCCGCACGCCGGACAGACCGCCTCAGGCTTGTTGAGGTCGTAAAAATGAGCGCCGCAGGAGAAGCAGGTGTAGCGCTTTCCGAGCCGCGCCTTGTCGGGGGGCATAGGCCGAACCTCCGCAGGGGTTGGATGAAGGCGCCAGTCTTAGCACAGGCCCGGCCCGCGTCAAGACGACGGCGCTCAGTCCTCTCGGACCAGAGTGAAGTAGTGGTCGAGGGCCTTCTCTTCTTTGTAGGCGGCGCCGATGGTGAGGTGGTCACTCACCCGCCGCATGAAGTCCCGGGTCTTGTTGTAGACGAACCACTGAAGGCCCTGGGTGTTGGGGATCACCGGGGGCCAGCCGTCGGGCACGGGGCCGTCGGGGATGAGAAAGTAGTTGACCACGATGGCGCCGCGGGGCGTCCACGCGGCCTCTCCGTCGGTGGCGTGGGTGACGAAGTAGCCCGGGCCGATGAGCCAGCGCGTCGGGGCCTCGTTGTAGCCAAAGAGCCGCGCCGAGCCGTCGTCAGGCCGCGCGAAGCGCTTCTGGAAGGCGCGCTGGGAGGCGGGCAGGGGCAGGGTGTTCGTGCCGTGGTGGATCACCTGGCGGCGAGGGCCCGCCGAGGCCGGGGCGAGATCGTCGAGGGTGGCGGGGGCGCCTGTCCCGGCGAGCTCAAAAAGGCGGCGCTGATCGGCCCGGTTGAGGCCCCGGGTGGCGATCACACGATCCTCCGGGCTCAGGGCCTCGAAGGCCGCGGCGATGGCGGGCAGGCTCGGTTGTTCTTGGCTCAGCAGCGCGCGTATCATCTCGGCGGGCGACGGCATGGTGCCTCCAGACCGTCAGGCTATCGTGTCCAGGGCGCCCGCGCGATCCTTTGAGCCGACTCCGGCGCCCTCCGACGCGTGGGGAGCAGGCTGCGGCTTGACATCACGAACCCCGTTCCTTATGTAGCGGTGTCTCTTTTCGCGGCCCCGCTCGGCGTGGGCTCTCATCTCCCTCCTGTCATATCAACGCTCGGTGAGTTCATGAGCACGGATTCCGCCAAGCCCGCTGACGTCGAGCATCGCTGGTACGTCATCGACGCTCGCGACTTGGTGTTGGGGCGCATGGCGTCTCGCATCGCTACGGTCCTGCGTGGCAAACACAAGACCATCTACACCCCCCACATCGACACCGGTGACTACGTCATCGTCGTCAACGCCGACAAGGTGGCCTTCACCGGGCGTAAGCTCGAGCAGAAGAACTACTACCAGTTCACGGGCTACTGGGGTCATCTCAAGGAGGTCAACGCCAAGAACCTCCGGGCCAGCGATCCCGATCGTCTGGTGCGCGAGGCGGTGAAGGGGATGCTCCCCAAGAACCGCCTTGGCCGCGCGATGCTCGACAAGCTCAAGGTCTACGCGGGCGAGACGCACCCCCACGTCGCCCAGAACCCCCAGACCGTCCCCGCCACCGTCTGATCGATCGAGGCTTTCGTTTATGGCCAGCTCTCCCCAGTGGTACGCCACCGGCCGTCGTAAAGAGGCCACCGCGCGCATCTTCTTGCGTCCCGGCTCCGGTCGCATCACCGTCAACCAGCGGGACGTTGAGGCCTATTTTGAGCGCGAGACGCTCAAGATGGTCCTCCGTCAGCCCTTAGAGCTCACCGACAGCACCGGCACCTACGACCTCTTCGTGACGGTTCGTGGCGGCGGCAAGGCCGGTCAGGCTGGCGCGATCCGTCAGGGTCTCGCCCGCGCGCTCTGCGAGGCCAACCCCGGCAACCGTGGCGCCCTCAAGCGGGCCGGGTTCCTCACCCGCGACTCCCGCACCGTCGAGCGCAAGAAGTACGGCCGCGCTGGCGCGCGTAAGCGCTTCCAGTTCTCCAAGCGTTAGTCGGCCTGACGATGACCTCCCCCGTGGTCATCGTCATCCCCTCTCGCTACGCGAGCGTTCGCCTCCCCGGCAAAGCGCTCGTGGAGATCGCCGGTCTCCCGATGATCCACCACGTCCACCTTCGAGCCCAAGCGGTCTCCGGGGTGGACGTTGTGCTTGTGGCCACCGACGATGAGCGCATCGCCTCGGTCGTGCGCGGCTTTGGCGGTGAGGTCGTGATGACGAGCCCCGACCATCAGAGCGGCAGCGATCGTGTGTGGGAGGCCATCTCAGGGCGTGAGGCGGCCATCGTCGTCAACGTGCAAGGAGATGAGCCGCTCTTGGACCCGGCGGTGGTCGAGGCGGTCATCGCCCCGTTCGTGGACCCAGCGGTCCAGGTCACCACCGCCGCCACGGCGCTTGACGAGGCCGATCAACACACGCCCTCCGTCGTGAAGGTCGTCCTCGACCAGCGCGGGGACGCCTTGTACTTCTCTCGCTCCTTGATCCCCTCCTCGGGACCGGCTCTGCGCCACATCGGGATCTACGCCTACCGTCGGGCCGCCCTCGGGCGCTTCTGCGCGTGGTCGCCTGGCCCGCTGGAGCGCGCCGAGCGCCTGGAGCAGCTCCGGCTCTTGGAGCACGGTGAGCGTGTCCGGGTGGTGTTGGTCGGCGCCGCGGGCCCCTCCGTGGACACCGCCGAGGATCTAGAACGAGTCCGCGCCCTGTTCAACACGCCATCACCGGCTTAGGCCACGCACCCCATCGAAGGAAGCCACTCAATGCGTAAGAAGTTCATCTTCGTCACAGGCGGCGTGCTCTCCTCGCTCGGCAAGGGCGTGTCGGCCTCGGCCATCGGCGCCTTGCTCAAGGCGCGCGGGATCCGCACCACAAACGTCAAGATGGATCCCTACATCAACGTCGATCCCGGGACGATGAGCCCGTACCAGCACGGCGAGGTCTTCGTCACCGATGACGGCGCCGAGACCGACCTCGACCTGGGCCACTACGAGCGCTTCACAGGAAACCCCACCTCCCAGCGCAACAACTTCACGACGGGCCGCATCTACCAGGCCGTGATTGAGCGGGAGCGGCGCGGGGAGTACCTCGGGCGCACGGTGCAGGTGATCCCCCACATCACCGATGAGATCAAGCGCAAGATCTGGGAGGCCGCTGAAGACGCCGACCTGTGCATCGTCGAGGTCGGCGGCACCGTCGGCGACATCGAGTCGTTGCCGTTCTTGGAGGCGATCCGGCAGTTCCGCCTCGACGCTGGCACCGAGAACGTGCTGTTCCTCCACGTCACCCTGGTCCCCTACATCAAGACCTCGGGGGAGCTCAAGTCAAAGCCCACCCAGCACTCGGTGAAGGAGCTTCTGAGCGTCGGCATCCAGGCCGACATCTTGTTGTGCCGGGCCGAGCGTGACGTGCCCGCGGACATGCGCAAGAAGATCGCCCTGTTCTGCAACGTCGGCGTCGAGAGCGTGATCTCCGCGCCCGACCTCAACAACATCTACAAGCTCATCTTGTGGCTGCACGAAGAGAAGCTCGACGAGCGCATCTTGATGAAGCTCGGCATCTGGGCGGCGGGCCCCAACCTGGAGGGCTGGCGTGACCTGTGCAACCGCATGGAGCGCCCCACCCACCGGGTACGAATCGGCATCGTCGGCAAGTATGTCCACCTCAGCGACACCTACAAGTCGCTGAACGAGGCCCTCGCGCACGGTGGCGTCGCCCATGCCTGCGGTGTGGAGCTGAACCACATCGACTCTGAGGAGCTCGACCTCAACGATCCGGGCCAGACGCTCAAGGAGTACGACGCGATCTTGGTGCCGGGCGGCTTCGGCGATCGGGGCATCGAGGGCAAGATCGCCGCCGTTCGTTACGCGCGTGAGCACAACGTCCCGTTCTTCGGCATCTGCTTGGGGATGCAGGTCGCGGTCATCGAGTACGCGCGCAGCGTGCTCCGCCTCGCCGACGCCAACTCCCGCGAGTTCTCAAACGTCTCCGAGCACCTCGTCATCGACCTCATGGACGCCCAGCGCCAGGTGACCGACAAGGGCGGCACGATGCGCCTGGGGGCGATGCCCTGCGTGATTCAGCCGGGCACCCTCGCCCAGCGGGTCTACGGGCAGACGGAGATCTCCGAGCGCCACCGCCACCGCTACGAGGTGAGCCCGCTCCACCACGACGCCCTGCGCCGAGGCGGCCTCGTGCTCTCGGGCACCAGCCCGGATGGCCAGCTCATCGAGATGATCGAGCTGCCGTCGCACCCCTACTTCATCGCCTGCCAGTTCCACCCCGAGTTCAAGTCGCGGCCGCTCACGCCGCACCCGCTGTTCTCGGCCTTCGTGCACGCGGCGCTCAAGCACAAGGTGCGCCAGGAGCGCGCCCGGGTGAACGAGGCGGGGCAGGACAGCCGCCTGGAGCCGGGCACGACGGATGAGATCCTCGCGGGCGTGGCGAGCGCGTGACCGCCGGGGCGGCCGGGCGAGGGCTGGCGTTCGCGCTGGCGCTCTGCGCCTGTGGGCGCGGGGCCAGCGTCGCCGAGCCCAGCGCCGCCCAGGCCGCCGAGCCCCCGCCGGTCACGATCTCTCTGGAGGACGTGCGGGCGATGTCTCCGGGGCTCGGCGAGGCCGTCGCCACCCGGGCGCGCCTGGATGACGAGGGCGCCTTGGCCGCTGAAGAGGTGGCCTTCGAGGTCGAGGGCGCGCGGCCGCTGCGGGTCTCGGCGGCGCGGAGCGCGTGGGATCTCAAGACCCGCGCCGCGACCTTCGAGGGCGACGTGCTGGTCAACCGGGGCGACTTTGAGCTGCGCTGCGCCGCCCTGACGCTGAGTTATGGCGACTCGGGCAAGATGGAGCGCGCCGTGGCGACCGGGGGCGTCGAGCTTCGGCGTCCGCCGTGGCGGGCGAGCGGCGCGGAGGGGGTGCTCGACCTGCGCACCGGCCAGCTCACCCTCACCGGCACGCCGACGGTGACCGACGGGCAGCACGCCCTGCGCGGCGAGCGTGTGGTGCTGTTCTTGGACGACGAGCGCCTGGAGTGTGAGGGCTGCGAGCTGGTGCTCCCCGATCCGAGCCCTCGGTGAGCCCGCCGCCGCCGGGCCTCGTCGTGCGTGGCCTGTCCAAGCGCCTCGGCGATCGGGTCGTGGTGGACGACGTGTCGTTTGAGGTGCCCGCCGGGCGGGTCGTCGGCCTCTTGGGGCCCAACGGCGCGGGCAAGACGACGACGTTTCGGCTCATCGTGGGCCTCTTGGCCCAAGACGCCGGGGAGCTCCTCCTCGATGGCGTCGCGCTCACCGGGCCGCTCCATGAGCGGGTGCGCCGCGGGCTCGGCTATTTGCCGCAAGGATCGGCGCTCTTCACCGGGCTCACCGTGCGCCAGCAGCTCCTCGTCCCGCTGGAGGCCCGCGGCGCCCCGGCGGCGGAGGCCGACCGGCTCTTGGAGGACGCCGGGCTGACCCCGCTCGCCCACGCCCAGGCCGCCGGGCTCTCGGGCGGAGAGCGCCGCCGCCTCGCCATCGCGCGCTGCCTGGCCACGCGGCCCCGCGTCTTGTTGCTCGATGAGCCCTTCGCGGGGGTGGATCCCGTCGCCACCCAGGAGCTCGTGCGGCGGTTTCGGGGCCTCGCCGCCCAAGGACTCGGGGTGCTGTTGACCGACCACGCCGCCCGCGAGGCGCTGCGGGCCTGTGACGAGGTGGTGCTCCTCGACCAAGGGCGCGTCGTGACGCGCGGCCCTGTGGAGGAGGTCGCGGCGGATCCCCGGGCCCGCGCCCGCTGGCTCGGCGACGATTTTTGAGCTTCGTGGTGCGCTTCTTGGCGCCCCAGACAATGGATGGCGCAGGGGGCTTGTGCTCCATTCAACATTCGTGCCAAGATTCGGCTGTGCTCCTGACCGGAAGAGAAGGAACCTATGGGTCTTGAGATGAAGCCTGAGCTCGGGCTTCGCCAGCAGCTCAGCCTCACGCCCCAGCTCAAGCAGGCGATCAAGCTCCTGCAGCTCAGCCGTCTGGAGCTCAGAGAGCAGCTCCAAGAGGAGATGACCGAGAACGTCATGCTCGAAGGCGACGTGTACGTCGACGACGAGATGAGCGACGGTCTCCAGCAGCTCAACGAGCGGGCCCAGGCCCTCCAGAAAGACGCCGTCGAGCAGGGCAACTTGCCCACCGGCGCCGACCCCAACGACCTCGGGTTCTGGGAGAAGCTGCTCCAGGAGCACTTCGCGTTTAAGGGCTGGAACCAGAGCGGCGGCGGCGGCGGCCGCGACGACGACCTGCCCTCCTTTGAGGCCACCCACTCCACCTCGCCGAGCCTCTACCAGCACCTCCATGACCAGCTTCGCTTAGAGAGCTGCACCGATGGTGAGGCCGTCGCCGCCGAGATCATCATCAACAACCTCGACCCCAACGGCTACCTCGCGATGCCCTTGGAGGACGTCGCGGCGGCCGCTGAGGTCGATCTGGACGACGCGGAGGGCGGCCAGCTCGTCGTCATGGGCCTCGACCCCATCGGCTGCGGCGCGAACGACCTGGTGCATTGCCTCATCTACCAGGCCCGGGAGAAGTACCCCGAGGATCCCTTCTTCGAGACGCTGATCAAGAAGCACCTCAAGGGCTTCGAGAAGCGCAACTACAACGAGATCGCCCGCCAGATGGACTTAGACGTCGAGGACGTCATCGAGTACCACCGGATGCTCCGCGACGAGTTCACGCCGCGCCCGGGCAGCGGCTACAGCGACGCCGAGCCGCAGTTCATCACCGCCGACATCACCGTCGAGAAGCTCGACGGCGAGTGGAAGATCACCTTGAACGAGGACGGGATGCCCAAGCTGCGCATCTCGCCCTTGTACAAGAAGCTCCTCGACGACACGGCCACCAAGGAGGAGCGCCGCTACCTCAAGGCGAAGCTAGAGAGCGCAGAGTTTCTGCTCAACAGCATCTATCGGCGCCAGTCGACGATCTACAAGGTCGTTCACTCCATCGTCGATCGCCAGAAGGAGTACTTCGAGAAGGGCGAGGCCTATCTGCGGCCGATGGTGCTCAAAGACGTCGCTGAAGAGATCGAGGTCCACGAGTCCACGGTCTCCCGGGTGACCTCGGGCAAATACATGCAGTGCCCCCAAGGGGTGCGTGAGCTCAAGTACTTCTTCTCCTCGGGCGTCTCCAGCACGAGCAAGACCGGCGAAGACGTGGCCTCGGCGGCGGTGAAGCACCACATCAAGGAGCTCATCGCCAAAGAGGATCCCAACAGCCCGCTCTCGGATGAGCAGCTCGCCCACCTGCTCAAGGCGCGCGGCGTGTCGTGCGCCCGGCGCACCGTCGCCAAGTACCGCGAGGCGATGAACATTCTGCCCTCGTCGCGCCGCCGCGACCTGCTCTGAGCGGGGTCAAATCACCGATGAAGGCGCTGATCACCGGCGGCGCGCGCAGCGGAAAGTCACGCTACGCCCAGGCCCTCGCCGAGTCCTTGGGCCCCCGCCGCACCTACCTCGCCACGGCCGAGCCGCTGGATGACGAGATGACCGACCGCATCCGCCGCCACCAGGCCGATCGGGGCGAGGGCTGGGTGACCGTCGAGGAGCCGCTCTACATCGCGCCGATCGTGCAGCACGCTGAGCTCGTGCTCGTGGACTGCTTGACCTTGTGGATCACGAACCTGCTCATGCGCCACGGCGAAGACGCCGACCTTCGCCCCGAGCTCGACGCCTTGGTCGCCGCCGTCGCCGCCGCGCAGGGCCACGTGATCTTCGTCACCAACGAGGTCGGCCTGGGCATCGTGCCCATGAACCGCCTCGCCCGGCGTTTTCAGGACTGGTCGGGCTGGACGTCCCAGGCCCTCGCCCCGCTCATGGACCAGGTGGTGATGACGGTGGCGGGGCTGCCGCTGCGCCTTCGTTGACCGCCCCTTCGTTGACCGCGTAGAGCCACGCCCAGGCGCCCCGACCGTCACGAAGCTCGCCGAGAGAGGTCACGCTGAGGCCCTGCGCCTTGGCGGCCTCGCCGATGGCCTTGGGCGTAGGCCAAAGGTTGTAGATCATCGGCGCTGAGGGCCGCACGATGAGCACACAGGCCCCGACGCTGCCTCGGAGCAGGTCGTTCAGCGCCTCATCCCGGGCCTCAAACCGTCTAGAGACGTCCCCCCAGGCGTGGCGAAGGGCGCGCTCGGGGGCGAGCAGGTCGAGGAGGCCGTAGAGCTCGTAATCGGCGGTGGTGATCGTGCAGGGCGGGGCCTCACGGAGCAGGGCGACGAGCTCGTCTTGGCCCGAGCTGGTGAGGTGGGGCGCCTTCACCGTGCGGAGGGTGTCGTCGGTGCCCCGAAGGGCGAGCGCGCCGCCGACCATCATCGGCGCCGCCAGCACGAGGCTCCAAACGATCCGCGTGAGAGAGCGCGGCGCGCCCCGAAGCCCCGCGAGGCGATCCAGCGCCAGGGCCGACCAGAGGATGACGCTCGGCCCGGCCTGGGCGAGGTGGTGCAGGTCGCGGTTGGCGAGCCACAGCGCCCCGAGCTGCAAAGGCGCGTACACGCTCATGAACCGCAAGAGCGCACCCGACGGCGAGTTGGACCGGCTGAGCCACTCCCAGGCCGTGCCGCCGAGCACAAAGCCCCAGCCGATGAGCCGCCACACCGGGCTCACCGGCGTCGGCGTCGCGTCGTAGGCCGAGGCGAAGAAGGGCAGGGGGCTCAACAAGAACCAGCCGAGGGTGGACGGCGTCTCTCGGCTGGGCCCACGCCCCCCAGAGATCAACGCTTTGAGGCCGTCCACCGCCCGATCAAGCTGGAGCCCGAGCATGTCGTGGGAGACCACCTGGGGCCCGGTGATCGGCGCGAGGTGGTGATGAATCGCCGTGATCCAGAGCGGCGCGGTGAGCAGCGCCGGCAAGACGACGAGGAGCCCCCAGCGCGGCGGATCCGGCGGCAGTCGCGCCGGGCGGTCTCTGCGGGTGAGCAAGATCGCCACCCCCAAGGCGCATAAGGTCGCGACGAAGGTGGCCTTCGCCATGAGCCCGAGCCCGACGCCGACGGCGAAGGCGACGGTGCCGTGGCGCCCGCCCGACCAGCGGCGGCTCCAGAACGACCACAAACACAACAAGCCCGCGCCGAGCAGCACCAGCTCCGTGCCGCCCAAGGCCCGGCGGTAAAACACGAAGCTCCAGTCCGTCGCCAAGAGCATCGCCGCCAGCGGCGCGGCCTCGGAGCTGCCATGAAACCGCAAGAAGCGGTGGGCGAGGGCGATGAACACGGCGCCCAAGGCGAGGTGGAGCGCGCTCACGGCGGCCAAGGAGCCGGTGAGCGCGAACAAGAGCCGCGCGGGCCAGTCTGGCGGGCCGCCGGTGTAGTGGTTCACCGCGACGGGCAGGCCCAGGCCGAGGAGCTCTAGCCGCTCCACCGGGCGAACCTGGGCGCTGACCAGGGGCCCGAGGGCCTCCCCATCGGCGAAGGTCGGGCCGTCCCAATCGACGACGACGGGCGGCGGGCGCCCGAGGCCCCAGCCGATCGCCACCTCACCGACGAGGCCCATCTCCCGGGCGCTGGTGAGCCCCATCGTCACGAACAGCAGGATCGCCGCGACGAGGCGAAGCGGGGGGAAGGTGAGCCGGGCGATACGACCTCCCCCGCGCCGTCAGAGGCGCATCGCGGTGAGGGTCCCGATCACCGGGTGCAGCACCTTGAGCACCGCCTGAAAGCCGTGCTCCTCAAGCTCCTTCATCAGCTCCCAGGCCGAGTGGTACTCGCCCAAGGCCGGGTCCAGCCAGCCGTCGATGCCCTCGACCTGGTCCGGGGGCACGCTGAAGAAGAGGTCGCCGATCACGAGCTTCCCGCCCGGCGGCAGGGTGCGCTGGGCCCAGCGCCAGATCGTGCGCAGCTCCTCGCGGTCGAGGTGGTGCAGCGCGTAGTTCGCGGTGATGAGCGTGAGGCCCTCGACCTTGGGCGGCTGCCGCAGATCGCCCCACACCCACTCGCAGTTCTTGGGCGCGTTGAGCCGGGCCCGGTCCAACATGCGCGCCGAGCAGTCCACGCCGACCACCCGCCGAACATGCGGCGCCAAGGTGCGCGCGACGTTGCCCGTGCCGCAGCCCAGATCGAGGACGACGTCGTCGTGGTCGATGTCGGCGTCGTTGCACACGACGTTGGTGGACGTGTGGCGCCACATGGTCTCGTTGTGCTCGACCCCGCCCGCGTCGTAGGTGGGCGCGATGGCGTCATAGTGCCGCGCGAGCACGTCAAGAGCGACCTTCATGTGCCTTCCAAGGGGATCTGCTGCTCCCAAGCGACGAAGCGGCTGTCGATGCTGGCCTGGAGCGCCTGGCGAAGCTCCGCCTCGCCAAAGGGGTGATTCTCGGGTTTGCGCAGCTTGATCTCGTAGAACCGCCGGTAGGCCTCATCGGGCCAGACCTCGACCCGGGCGTTGAGCCCCACGGCGTCGCCGTCGCGGCGGGCGGTGTAGGTCAAGGTGAAGCTCTGGTCGGGCAACAGGCGGGTGTCGTAGATCTCGGTGGTGAGATCGGGCTTCACGTAGCGCGCCACGGCGCCCTCTTGGCGGGTGCCCTCGATCACCTCACCCGCCGCGTTCACCTGCTCGATGATGAGCGTGACCTGGGGGGTGGTGTAGGTCGGGAAGCGGTGCCCGGCGCCGACGTTCGTGATCGTCAGCTCGACGAGCAGCGGCTCCAGGAGGCCCTCGCCGGGGTTCACGAGCTTGGTCGTCGCCGTGAACGCCGAGCGCACCATCTCCGCGTCGTGCACACCCTTGAAGGTGTGGCGGCCCTCAGGCATGTGGCAAGACTGGCAGGTCACCCCTTCAGCGGCGAAGCGGGTGCGGCGCCACTCGTCCCAGGTCTCCTGCAGGAGCTTGCCCTCCAAGGACTTCTGGCCGTCCTTAAAGTCGTGGCAGCTCTCACACATCTGGGCGCTCTTGAACTCGGCCTTCGCCTCGTAGCCGCCGTGGGGGCCGTCGAGGTTCGGCGCCGTGTCTTTGGGCGGGCCGGAGCGGGTGTGTTGGCGGATGTGGCAGCTCGCGCAGCCCACGGCCGAGGCGGCGAGGCCGTCCTGGTGGTTGGGGTTGGCGCTGCCGTCCTCGTTCACGGCCTGCTGCTCGTCGAGCGGCGCGTGGCAGGAGA
>JBEAVX010000681.1:0-3974 GCA_041160755.1 Pseudomonadota bacterium | reverse complement strand
CCGCGCAGGCCCGATCCGCCGGGGGCGATCGGGTGACCGCCCAGCCCGGCCAGCGCCAGCGGCTCATCGGCGATGACGGCGTGGTGGTGGTGACCGCCGCCCAGTCCCGCCTCGTCACCTGTTGGCGAGAGCCCGACGGCCTCAACGCCGCTGTCCGCCGCGCCCAGCGCCGCGCGTCCCTGAACCAACCGCCGCCGACGCGCCGGTGAGGAGGAGACCATCATGCTTCACGACGCGTTGACCTCGCTGCGCGGGCAGCTCCACGCGGCCCTTCGTGGCGGCGACCCCCTTGAGCTGGCCCGGGTGGCGGGGCTGCTTCACCGAGCGGCGCCCGACGATCCCGCGCTGATCGAGGCCCACGACGCCCTCACCGGCGCGACGATGGAGCTCCACGCCGCCGCGCACGGCGCCTTGGCGCGCCTTGAGGCCGCTGACGAGGACGACGACGAGGAGCAGACCTGGGGCGCGCTGTGCGCGCTGGACGAGCTCCTCGCCGCCGCGACGTTTGTGGGCGAGGCCGCGTCGCTCCGTGACGTCGCTGAGGACGCCGCCCGGCTCATCCGCGCCTTCCCCGAGCCCTGGCGCCCCCACGCCGAGACCGCCACCGCGCTGCTTCGGGACGAGCCGCCCCCTGACGGCGACCCGGCCTGGACGCTGTGGGCCGCCGTCGAGGCGAGCCGCTGGGAGCTGCCCCTGGATGACGCCGGGATGCCCGCGCAGACTCGGTTTGCGCTGGGCTTCTGGGTGTCCTTGGGCGACTGGGGGGGGCAAAATCCGGTGAAGCTCGCCGCTTCAGGTGCGCTCCGCGCCGAGCCGCCGTGGACCGTGATTCAGCGGGGCGAAGGCTGGTCCATCGCGCTCACCCGAGACGACGACGGCGCCCCGGCGGTCGTCTGCAGCGACGGCGCCGCCACGGCCACGGTGAACGGCGTGACGGTCGCCGCTCGCGGCGCGTATGGCGGCGCGATCTTCGCGGCCCAGGCGGGATCTTGGGTAGTGACTCACGATGGAGTCACGTCCACGTTTGAGCTGAGCCCATGACCACGCTCTCCCTCGGGCTCACGCGGTTGTTGGCCTCGGGTCGCCCGGATCGGGCCTGGGACCTCGCTGAAGGAGCCCTCGGGGACGCTGACTTTCGGGTGCGGGTGCTCGCCCATCGTGCGCTCGCGGACCTCATCTCCATCTTGCCGCCGGTCGGGTGGACCGACCGACATCGCGCCGTCGCCGAGCGGCTGAAGCTCTCTTCGCCCCGCGCGAGCTGGTCACCAGGAGAGGCCTTGTTCCCCGTGGTGCACGGCGCGGCGAGCCGACTCGTGAAGGTGACGGTTCGTGCGCGGTTTGGCGGCGAGGACCAGCTCCCTGCCGAACGTGAGCACCTCGCGGCGAGCTTCGCGGCGGCGCGTAGGGTGCTCAACGAGCCCGACCTTCGATTTGAGGCCAACTTTGCCCCCAGTGAAGGCTGGGACGGCGCGTCTGCGGGCCTCGCCTTGGCCCTCGCGGCGGTGTCCGCCGCGCGCGCAGGGGTCGATCTCAGCCTCGTCGTCGCGACCGGGGAGGTCAACGCGGCGGGGGATGTCCTCAACGTTGGCCAGATCGCCGAGAAGCAGCGCCTCTGCCGAGAGGCCGCGCCCCGGGCCACCCTGCTCACCCCCACGGGCGAGGCCCTAGCGCTCGCCCTCGGTGTGCTCCCCGTCAACACCCTCGCCGAGGCCCTTGAGCAGCTCGGACGTTGGCAGGATCCCGAGGAGGCGCTGCGCCGTGTGCTGGCCTTGGAGCGAGATGGACGCTGGAAGGAGGCCGCCCAGCGCGCTGGCCCGCTGTTGGCCGACCCACGCTACAGCGCCTATCAGCTCGCCTCCCTCTTGACCGTGTGCCTCGCCGCCGCGAACCACAGCGCCGACGTCGCGAATCAGGCGACCTTCGCCTCCACCCTCGTGGACTTGCTCGATGAGCTGGATGGCAGCGCCCTCGCCCAGGCCATCGGGCACCTCGCCGTCAGAGCCATCGACACGTTCAACCCCGAGCGCGCGGACGAGGTCTTGGCCTTCGTGCCGCTCCACTCCGTCAAGGCGCGACATCGTGTGTTTCTCCTCGGCCCGGCCGCCCTGCTCAACACCCTACGCGGCGAGCATGTCGAGGCCCTCGGCCGGCGTGAGCAGGCCCTCAAGATCGCCCCGGCCGACGAGCGTCCCCGCGCCTTGGGTGATCTCGCCGACGCCCTGATGCGGGTTGACCGAGGCGAAGAGGCCCTCGCCTGCGCGCAGGAGGCCCTTCGTCTGGTGGAGACGACCGCGCACCGCCAGGGGTACCAGGTTCGCACCACGAGCTTCTTGCGCCTGCACCTCGCCCGGGCGCTCGGGAGGGTCGGCCGAAGAGACGAGGCCCTCGCCGCGCTCGCGCACATTCGCCAGCGCTCCGGGGACGACCCCGCGCTGCGCGCAGAGCTGCTCCACGCGGAGCTGACCGGCGACCTCCCCGCCGCCCAGAGCCTCCACCAGACCTTCGGCTCAACCGGCATCGTCCGCGCCCTCACCCTGCGCACCCTCGCCCGCCTCGGCGACGCGGAGGCCGCCCGCGCGCTGCTGGCCTTGCCGGTGTTCGGCGGGCTCACCGTCGAGGAGGCCGCTCGCCGTCTGCCGTATTGAGGGCCTGCAACGCCGCGATGTGGGCGGGGGTCGTGCCACAACAACCCCCGATCAAGGTCGCCCCCGCCTCCGCCCAGGTCTGCGCGTAGCCGAGATACCGCGCCTCGCCGCCTTCGCCCCAGCCGACGCCCTCGCCGACGCCCCCGGCGTTCGCATACGCCCCAAACGGCACGCCGAGGCCCACCAAACGCTGAACGTAGGCCAAGGTGAGCCGGGCGGGCACACAGTTCACGAGCACGGCGGCGGCGCCCCGGGCCACGGCCTCCCGGGCGGCGTCGCCGAGGGCCGCTGGGCTCAAGAGCGCCCCCTCAGGCCCCGCCGTGAACGAGGCCCAGGTGGGCAGCCCCGTGGCGACGGCCTCCTCCACGGCGATGAGCCCCTCGCCCACATGGGGGAAGGTCTCGCAGAGCAGGATGTCTACCCCGGAGGCAGCCAAGGCCTCCGCCATCTGGCGGTGCGCCGGGCGCGGGCGCGCAGGGGACCGCCAGGGCTCATAACAGTCGTTGATTGGGGCGATGGACCCCGCGACCCGGTGGTCCACAGGCACCGCGCCCCGGGCCAAGGCCACGGCCTGGCGCAAGAGCTCCTCAAAGCCCGCCCCGTAGACCCCGGGCTGGGCCCGGAAGGTGTTCGCGGTGTGTACGGTGGCCCCGGCCGCGGCGTACTCGGCGTGCAAGGCGGCGAGCGTCTCGGGCGCGTGGCGAATCGCCCAGGCGCTCCACTCCCCCGGCGGCGTCGGCACCCCTCGGGCGGCCAGCTCGGTGCCGATGGGGCCGTCGAGGATCGTGACCCCCACGGATCAGCCCGGGGTCGGCGGGGTCGGCTCGCAGGCGCCGGGCATCGTGTCGATCCACTCCCGCACCAAGGCGACGCCCTCGGCGTGGGAGAGCGCCCGGCCAAGCTCGGGCATCCGCTCACCCGGCGCCGTCGAGGCCAGGCGATGCAGCAGGATCGAGGCGTCGGGCTCCCCAGGCACGATGGAGAACTTTCGCCCACCCGAGCCCTGACCGGCGGCGATGGGCGGCTTACACAGGCCCAAGGCCCGGGCGTCGTTCGCCACCTCGACGCCGAGGTGCAGGCCGGAGGTGTTCCCCGGCCCGTCTGGGCTGTGGCAATGCGCGCAGTTGATGTCGAGGTAGGTTCGCGCCCGCGCGTCGAGGTCACCGGTGGCCGGGTCATCCCAGACCGGCGCCCGGGGCGCGTCCTCCGGCGCCGGAGCCCCGGTCAACATCCCCAGGCGGCTGAGCCGCGCGAGCTGGTTCTCGCCGCCCTCGGCCGGGCTCGGGCCGTTGAGCTGCCGGGCGCTCGGCCCGATCGGCGACATCACGT
>JBEAVX010000642.1:0-2894 GCA_041160755.1 Pseudomonadota bacterium | reverse complement strand
GTGGGGCGAGGCGCCCCCATGAAGGACCGCCTCCCGCTCAAGCCCCCGCAGAAGCGGCGTGGTCTTCCGGGTGCAGACCACCTTCACCTGCCCTTCAGCGGCGGCGACGATGGACGCGGTGTTCGTCGCCACGCCGGAGAGGTGCATGAGCAGGTTCAGGGCGACCCGCTCGGCGGTGAGCACCCCTGCGAGCGGCCCGGAGAGCGTACACAGCACGTCTCCAGGCGCCAGGCGGTCGCCGTCTTGGGCCAAAGGCGCCCAGGACACGTTCATCCGCTCAAACACGCGGCGGGCGGCGCGAACCCCCGAGACGACCAAGGCCTGCTTGGCCACGATCCGCGCGGTGCCCAACAAGTCGGGCGGCACGGTCGCTTCAGTGGTGAGGTCCCCGGGGCCGAGGTCCTCCTCTAAGGCCAAACGGACGAGCTCGTCGAGGTTCATGGCGCCGCCCCCCCTTAGGCCAAGCTCGCGCGGGAGGCGCAGAGCTGGGCGAGGCGCTGATCGGCCAAGGCGAGCTTCTCGCGGAAGCCGACCACCACGTCCGCCGGGGCCCGATCCATAAAGCCGGGGTTGTTCAGGCGCTTCTCCAGATCACCCTTGTCTTTCTCGACCCGGGCGATCTCTTTGTCGAGGCGCGCCCGCTCGGCCACCAGATCGATCACGCCGTCCAGCGGGGTGAACAGGTCGGCCCCGGCGATGACCGCGGCGGCCGCGCCTTTGGGGGCGTCGCCGGTGATCAGCTCCACACGCTCCACGGCGGCGAGCTGGCGCAGGGCCGAGGCGTGCTTGAGCAGGGCCGGGGCGCGCTCCCCACGGGCGAGGAGCGGCAGCACCTGCTTGTTCTGCAGGCCGATCTCCGCCCGGGCCCGGCGCTGGGCGGCGACGGCCTCTTGGAGGGTGGCCACCTCAGCGAGCACCGCCGGATCTTCGGGGAACTCATTCACCTTGGGGAAGGCCGCGAGCATCACCGTGCCCGAGGCGCCGGGGAGGCGCTGGTAGAGCTCCTCGCTCAGAAACGGCATCAGCGGGTGCATGAGCCGGGCCACCGCCGAGAACACCCGCACCAAGGTGTGCTGGGCCGCCTGGCGCGCCTCGCCGCCGCCGTAGATCGCCGGTTTGGAGAGCTCCAGGTACCAGTCACACAGCTCGCCCCAGGTGAAGGCGTGCAGCTCGTTCGCCGCGTCGTTGAAGCGGTAGCTGTCGAGCCCCTCCCGCACCCGCGCCGTCGCCGCGCCCAGCCGGGCCAAGATCCAGTGGTCGTACACCGAGAGCGTCGGCGTGGCCTGGGGGTCGTAGCCCTCCAGGTTTGTGTGCATGTAGCGGAACGCCTGCCAGATCTTGTTCACGAAGCGGCTGGACACCTCCACCCGGGTGTCGTCCCAGTTCATGTCGCGGCCTTGCACCGCGTGCTGGGCCAAGGTGAACCGGAAGGCGTCGGCGCCGTACTTCTGGATGGTGCCCAAGGGGTCGACCACGTTGCCTTTGGTCTTCGACATCTTGTCGCCGTTCGCGTCGCGGATGAGGCCATGGATGCACACATCGCGGAACGGCGGCACGCCCATGTTGTGAATCCCGCTGAACATCATCCGGGCCACCCAGAAGAAGATGATGTCGAAGCCGGTCACCAGCACCGCCGTGGGGTACCAGGCGCGCAGATCGTCGGTCTTCTCGGGCCAGCCCATCGTCGAGAACGGCCACAAGGCCGAGCTGAACCAGGTGTCGAGCACGTCGGGATCTTGGCTGAGCTTCTCGGAGCCACACTTGGCGCAGGCGGAGGGGTCGTCCTTGGAGACGGTGATGTGGCCGCAGTCGCCGCAGGTCCAGGCGGGGATCTGGTGACCCCACCAGAGCTGCCGGGAGATGCACCAGTCGCGGATGTCACGCATCCAGGCGAAGTAGGTGTTCTCCCACTGGGACGGCACGAAGCGGGTGAAGCCGTTCTCCACCGCGGCGATGGCCGGGGCCGCCAGGGGCTTCATACGCACGAACCACTGGGTGGAGACGATGGGCTCCACCACCACGCCGCTGCGCTGGCTGCGGCCCAACGACATGACGTGGGGCTTGGCGCCGCGATCAAAGCCGAGCTCGGCCATGGCGGCCTTCACGGCTTTGCGGGCGTCGAAGCGGTCGAGGCCGCTGAACTTGCCGCCGTTGTCGTTCACCGTCGCCGACTCATCAAAGATGTTGATGAACGGCAGGTTGTGGCGGCGGCCCACCTCGTAGTCGTTGGGGTCATGCGCCGGGGTCACCTTCACCGCGCCGGTGCCAAAGGCCGGGTCGACGAGGATGGCGTCGGCGATGATCGGGATGTGGCGATCGACGAGCGGGTTGTACACGGTCTTGCCGATGATCGCCTGGTAGCGGGGATCGTCGGGGTGTACGGCCACCGCCGTGTCGCCCAACATCGTCTCGGGGCGGGTGGTCGCCACGATGATCTCGCCGCTGCCGTCGGAGAGCGGGTAGGCGAAGCTCCAGAGCTCGCCTTGGAAGCCCTCCTCGTGCTCCACCTCAAGGTCGGAGAGCACGGTGCGACCGGCGGGATCCCAGCTCACCATGCGGGTGTCGCGGTAGATCAGGCCCTCGTCGTAGAGCTTCACGAACACCTCCCGCACGGCGCGGGAGAGGCCATCGTCCATGGTGAACCGCGCCCGGGACCAGTCGCAGCTCACGCCCAAGGCGCGAAGCTGGAGGAAGATCTGGTCGCCGGACTGCTGCTTCCAGGCCCACACCCGGCGCAAAAACTCCTCGCGGCCCAAGGTGTGGCGGTCGAGGCCCTCTTTGCGCAGCTCACGCTCGACCACGGACTGCGTGGCGATGCCCGCGTGGTCGGTGCCGGGGATCCACACGGCCTTGTAGCCGTCCATCCGCTTGTAGCGGATGAGGATGTCTTGGAG
>JBEAVX010000625.1:0-5413 GCA_041160755.1 Pseudomonadota bacterium | reverse complement strand
CGAAACACGACCTCGGTCTCCTCAGAGAAGAGCACCTCTATCCCGGGGCCGATGAGCGCCACGCCGGTCACCAGACGATGCCCCCGACCGGAGAGCGCGCGAAGGCGCCGCAGGTGGTCGTCAGGGTTCTTGGGTTTGCCAAAATTTTCTCCATGCAGATGCGCCACCTGATCCGCCCCGATGACGAGCGCCTCAGGAGATCGCGCCGCGACGGCCTGCGCCTTCAGACGCGCCAAGCCGATAGCCCGCTCTACAGGCCGGTCCTCCGAAAATTCTTCTTCAGCGACGCCGGGCGCCACGCCCTCGACGCGAAGGCCCACATCCGCGAGAAGCTGGCGCCGCCAAGGGCTCGTAGACGCGAGGATCAACCGCACAAGATACTCCCGGAATCGGAGGGGGGGCTGGCATCAGCGGCCATCGTCGGTATACTTCTATCCTGCCAGGATGCGGAACTCCCGCCTCATCCCCCCCGCAGCATTCAGCAGAAGAAGAGGTTCCGAGCATGGCCAGTCGTGCTGCCGTAGGAATTGACCTGGGCACCACGTTCTCATCGATCGCCCACGTCAACAAACACGGCGTCCCCGACATCCTCCACAACGCGGAGGGAGACCGGATCACCCCGTCGGTGGTGCTGTTTGATGGTGACGAGGTCATCGTAGGGAACTACGCGAAGCAGTCCGCCGTGGTCTATCCAGACCAGGTGGTCGAGTTCGTGAAGCGCCACATGGGCGACCGAACCTGGAGCTTCAACTACCGCAACCAGAACTACACCCCCGAGGAGATCTCGTCCTTCATCCTCGCGAAGCTCAAGCACGACGCCGAGCTGCGTCTTGGGCACCGCGTCGATCAGGCCGTGATCACCGTGCCCGCGTACTTCGGGGACGCCCAGCGCCAGGCCACCCTGCGCGCGGGCGAGATGGCGAAGCTTGAGGTCTTGAACCTCCTGAACGAGCCCACGGCGGCGGCCTATGCCTATGGTCTCAACAACCAGGGCGCCGAGAAGACCGTCATGGTCTTCGACCTCGGCGGCGGCACCTTCGACGTCACCATCTGCCAGCTCGCCGGGAACGACATCAACGTGCTCGCCACCAGCGGCGACCACCAGCTCGGCGGCAAAGACTGGGACGACCGCCTCATCACCTTCGCGGCCGAACGTTTCCGCGAAAAACACACCCTGGATCCCCTTGAGGATCTGGCGGCCTACCACGACCTCCGCCAGAAGTGTGTCTCGGCGAAGATCGGCCTCACCCGCCGCCCCAAGGTGAACCTGTTCTACGACTTCAAGGGCAAGATCATGCGCCTTGAGGTCGAGCGGTCCACCTTCGAGGAGCTGACCTCGGGCCTCTTGCGCCGCTGCCAGCTCTTGTGCTGGGACGTGCTGGAGGACGCCAAGCTCTCCCCGGACAAGATCGACACCGTGCTCTTGGCCGGCGGCTCCACCCGGATGCCGATGGTCCGGGAGATGATCAAGCGCGAGTTCGGCCAGAACCCCGCGACGGACATCAACCCGGACGAGTGTGTGTCGATGGGCGCGGCCTTGACCGCCGCCACCATCGCCGCCCAGCAGCAAGGGATCGAGCCGCCCACCCAGGTGAAGCTCCACGACGTCACCTCCCACTCCTTGGGCATGGTGGTGTTCCGCGGCGGCGCGCTGCACAACTCGCGGATCATCAGCCGCAACGCCCGCATCCCCTGCGAGCACACCCGCGACGACTACGTCACGAGCCACGACGGCCAGACGACGATGGACCTCTGGCTCGTCCAGGGCGAGAACGACGATCCGCTGGAGTGCAACGTCCTGGGCCACTTCGAGTTCTACGGCATCCCGCCCCGGGCCGCCGCCGAGTCTCGCCTCGCCGTGACCTACCGCTACAACGCGAACGGCATCGTCGAGGTGGAGGCGATGGACCTCCGCAGCGGCCAGACCCTCGCCCACCGCCTCGCCCAAGGCAAGGTCACCCTGGAGGACCTCGCCCGAAACCGCGTGCCGACCCAGATCGCCCTGCTGATGGACTGCTCGGGCTCGATGTACGGCCAGTCCATCGAGGACGCCCGCGGCGCGGCCCGGTCCTTCGTCGAGCGCTCGCTCCAGCCCAACCGGCAGATCGCCATCATCGCCTTCCCCGGCGGCGTGTTGGCCCCGCCGACCTCAGATCTGGACCGCCTGCGCAGCTCCATCGACGAGCTGACGCCCATCGGCTCGACGCCGATGGCGGACGGCCTCAAGAACGCCCGGGAGCTCCTGCGGCCCAAGGCCGGCGTTCAGCGCGTGTTCGTCGTGATGACCGACGGCCACCCGGACGACCCCGACGAGGTGACCGCCGAGGTCCACCGCATTCGCACCTCGGGCGGGCGTGTGGTGTGCATCGGCGTGGGCGCCCAGGTTCAGCAAGACTTCTTGCGCAGCCTCGCGTCACGGCCCAAAGACTTCCACTTCTGCAACGAGAGCGTGGAACTTGAGGGCACCTTTATCAACCTCGCGACCGAGCTGACCGCCGGCTGACCCTGAGGAGCGAACGTGGCCGACCGCCTGTCAGACCAGGACACCGAGACGCTCTTCCGCACCATGGAGGAGATCCGTCAGATCCTCATCGAGAGGAGCCAAGGCGAGCAGATTCAGCAGAAGGCTTTTGACGCCCTCTACGAGGAGCTGCGCCAGTACAAAGAGGACTTCATCTACCAGGCCGAGAAGCCCCTGCTCCTCGATCTGCTCCTGTTCTACGACTCCCTGAACTGGTTTCAGAAGTCTTTGGTGAACAAGGAGATGTCCCTCGACGTGGTGGCGGACTCGTTCCAGTACCTCATCGACGAGTTCTTGGAGGTGCTCTACCGGCGCGACGTGCTGCCGATGGAGAGCTCCAACCGCTTTGACCCCCGCACCCAGAAGGCGGTGAAGCTCCTGCCGTCGATCGAGGGTGTGACCGACCAAGACGTCGCCCAAGTGCTCAAGCGCGGCTTCACCCGGGGCGACCGGGTGCTGCGCGCGGAGGACGTCGTCATCTACCGAGACGCCACGAAGCTCAATGATCCCTCTTGACGGCGCGACTCTCTGTGGATGAGACCCTGAGCCCCCTCAATGCCTAGCCCGACAGACATCATCCTCGGAATCGACCTGGGAACCACGTTCTCAGCGATGGCCTACGTCGACAAGTTCGGGAAGCCCACCATCCTCCCCAACGCCGACGGGCACCCCACCACGCCGTCCGTGGTGCACTTCTACGACCGCAACGCCTGCGTCGTCGGCGAAGAGGCCGTGAAGATGGTCGTGGTCGACCCCGCCAACGTCGTGCGTTTCATCAAGCGCTCGATGGGCGACAGCGACTTCCAGCTCGACTTCTTCGGCCAGACCTACACCCCGCAGGAGCTCAGCGCGTTCATCCTCAAGAAGCTCAAGGATGACGCTGAAGAGGCCCTCGGCGTCGCGGTGAACAACGCGGTCATCACCGTGCCCGCGTACTTCAACGCCGCCCAGCGCGGCGCGACCGCTGAAGCCGGGGAGATCGCCGGGCTCAACGTGCTCTCGATCATCAACGAGCCCACGGCGGCCGCCATCGCGCTGGGCCTTGATCACCTGGGCACGAACCGGCGCCTGCTCGTCTTTGACCTCGGCGGCGGCACCTTCGACGTCACCGTCATGGAGATCCGCGGCACCACCCTGCGCACCTTGGCCTCGGACGGCAACGCCGAGCTCGGCGGCAAAGACTGGGACGACCGCCTGCTCTCCTTCGTCGCCGACCAGTTCCGCGACAAACACGGCCTCGACCCCCGGGACGAGCCCCTGCCGTACCAAGAGCTCTACGAGCGCTGCTTACACGCCAAGATCTCCCTCTCCTCGAAGCCCCGCGCCGTCATCCCCGTGAACTTCCGGGGGCAACGAATGGTGGTGTCGGTCACCCGAGAAGAGTTCAACGCCATGTGTCAGGATCTCGTCGACCAGTGCGCCGAGACCTGCAACATCGTGCTGGAGAAGGCGAAGATGCGCTGGTCGGACATCGACGAGGTGCTGCCCTGCGGCGGCTCCACCCGGATGCCGATGATCCGCGACATGCTCATGAACGTCACCAACCGGCCGCTCGCGAAGGGGGTCAACCCCGACGAGTGTGTGGCCTTGGGGGCGGCGCTCGCCGGCGTGTTTCGGCACCAGCCCGACCATCCCGCGCTCAAGGCGCACTCCTCCGCCGTGGCCCGGGCCCAGCGCGCGACGCCCACCCGCTCTCAGGATCACGCGGCGGACGACGCCGCGGTCAGCGAGACGTCGATCCTCGCCCAGAACAGCGGCCCCCAGCCCCTGCCGCAGAGCCCCGCGCCGTCTCCGAGCAGCGCCGCGCCGCCGCCTACCCGGAGCCCGGGGCTTCAGCCGGTGAAGGTCACCGACGCCTCGACGCACAGCCTGGGCATCGTCGTGCTCGACGCCCAGAACAACGAGCGTGTGGTGAAGCTCATCCCCGAGTCCACGCCCCTGCCCGCCGAGAAGCGCGGCCGCTTCGCCTACGCCTACGACAACATGACGGCTGTGCGCGTGGAGGTCACCGAGGGCGAAGGCACCAACCGCCAAGAGGTCACGGTCATCGGTGAGGTCGTGCTCGACAAGCTGCCGCCCCGGGTGCGCGGCACGCCCATCGACGTGATCTACCGCTACACCGAGAACCAGATCTTGGAGGTCGACGTCATCGACGTCGAGACCCGCGCCGTGCGCCAGGCGAGGCTGAACCTCAAGGGCAGCCTCGACCGCAAACGGATGGAGCGCGCCCGCAGTCAGCTCGCCCGGGCGAACATCAACTGAGGCGCGGCGCGCGCTCGCCGAGGGTGCGCATGGTGCCGGCGGTGACCCCGAGCTGCTCGTGGGCCCCGGCGCGGCGGCGAAGCTCGGCGGCGGAGATGCGCCCGGCGACGGCGTCTCGCCACGCGCCCAGGGCGTCGCGCGCCGCGTCACGCTCCTCCCAGACCAGCTCCACCCGCAGGCGGCGAACCCCGGCGGTCAACAAGGGCTGGAGCAGGTGGGCGGCGGACTGGGCCTCGGCGTTAAACACCGTGTTTCGGCAGCCGACGTCCACGATGACCGGGTGCGTCCGGCCTTGGGGATCCTTGAGGCCCACCCGATGGCTCTCACAGGGGCGGCCGCAGGTGCGGAAGTCGCGGCCTTCAGAGAGGGTGTGTGCGTAGACGCAGTGCTCGGTGTGGAACATCGAGATGTGGTGCTGGGCGGTGACGGCGATGGCGCCGCGCGGCAGGCCCGGCAAGAGCGCGAAGAGCTGCTGGGCGTCGAGATCGTGGGCCGCCGTCAGCGTCTTGAGGCCCAGGGCGAGCAAGGTCGCGGCGGTGAGGCGGTTCGTCGTGTTGAGCGAGAAGTCGCCGTGCAGCGTCGGGCGCTCGTCGTCTGCCACGTCCAAGAACGCCATCAGCCCGCCCCAGT
>JBEAVX010000585.1:0-6275 GCA_041160755.1 Pseudomonadota bacterium | reverse complement strand
GTGGGCTTCGTGAACCTCTACGACGACAACTTCACCTTGGGCCGCCGCCGGGTGGAGCAGATCTGCGAGGAGATCCTGCGCCGGGGCGTGCAGATCGACTGGAAGGCTGAGGGCCGCGTGGACGGCGTGGACCTGCCGCTGCTCAAGCTCATGCGCCAGGCGGGCTGCCGGGTCGTCGCCTATGGCGTCGAGAGCGGCAACCCCGAGACCTTGGCGCTGCTGCGCAAAGACGTCACCGTCGAGCAGACCCGCGCGGCCTTCGCCGCCACCCGGGAGGCGGGCCTACGCTCCGTGGCCTACCTCGTCTTGGGCGCCCCGGGCGAGGACGCCGCCGCCGTTCACAACACGATCCGCTTCGTGCGGGAGATCGGCGCGGACTACGCCCAGTTCTCCTCGTTGGTGGCCTTGCCCGGCACGCCGCTCTTTGAGCAGCTCAGCGCGCCGACGGTCGGCGACGTGCGCAACCCCGTCGATGGGGATCTCCGCCGCCCCGCCGTCACCGATCTGCCGCCGGAGGAGCTCGCGGCCTTGATGCAGACGGCCTGGCGCGGCTTCTACCTGCGGCCTCGGCCCATCGCCCGCCTCGCCCGAGACGCCTGGGCCTCGGGATCCGGCGGCGAGGCCCTACGATTGGGGGCGGCGATGCTGCGCTTCTCGGCCCGGCCCACCGCCGCCAACCCGCCCGATGAGCGCCTCGGCTGGGCCTTCCGCCGCCTGATGGCCAGCGCGGCGTAAACGCGGCTCGGGCCGCTCCAGCGTCGAAAGTTGTGTCAGCCCTGCGCCGAGTGTGGCTCGCGCCTTGCCCCGAGGCCCGGACCGGGGCAAGAGGGCAGCCCTACGAATCAAGAGCGCTGAGGAAGTATGCCCGAGCTACGCAACATCGCGATCATCGCCCACGTCGACCACGGCAAGACGACCCTGGTGGACGGTCTGCTCCGGCAGTCGGGCACCTTCGCCGCCCACGAGGTTCACGGCGACCGCATCATGGACTCCATGGACCTGGAGCGCGAGCGGGGCATCACCATCCTCGCCAAGAACACCGCCGTCCTCTACAACGGCGTCAAGATCAACATCGTCGACACCCCAGGCCACGCCGACTTCGGCGGTGAGGTCGAGCGGGTGCTCAAGATGGTGGACGGCGCGCTCCTGCTCGTGGACGCCTCCGAGGGCCCCCTCCCCCAGACCCGCTTCGTGCTCCGCAAGGCCCTGGAGGCCGAGCTTCGGGTGATGGTCTGCGTGAACAAGATCGACCGCCCCGACGCGCGTATCCAAGAGGTGCTGGACGAGGTCTACAGCCTGTTCATCGACCTCGACGCCTCCGACGAGCAGATCGAGTTCCCGGTCATCTTCGCCTGCGCCCGCGAGGGCTACTGCTCGATGGACAAAGACGTCAAAGGCACGGACTTCAAGCCGCTCTTTGACGCCATCGTCGAGTACATCCCCGCCCCCAAAGGCAAGCTCGACCACTCGCCCCAGTTCATCTTCACCCAGCTCGGCTACGACCCCTACGTCGGTCGGCTGGCCATCGGGCGCCTGGTGAACGGCACCTTACGCAAGCGTCAAGACATGATGCTCGTCGGGGAGCACACGAACACCAAGGTCCGCGTGAACCAGGTCTACACCTACCAGGGCCTGCGCCGGGTGGAGCTTGAGGGCGACGCGGTCACCGGCGACATCCTCGCCGTCGCCGGCATCGACGACCTCAACATCGGCGACACCCTCACCTCCATCGAAGACCCCCGGCCCCTGGCCCGCGTGCGTGTGGAGGAGCCGACCATCGGCATGGTGTTCTCGGCGAACAACGGCCCGTTCTCGGGCCAAGACGGCAAGCTCGTCACCGCCCGCCAGATCCGTGAGCGTCTGGAGAAAGAGCTCCTGCACAACGTCGCCCTGCGTATGGAGGAGACCGACGGCCTCGACGCGTACCGGGTCTACGGGCGCGGTGAGCTGCAGCTCGCGATCCTCATCGAGCAGATGCGCCGCGAGGGCTTCGAGCTCTGCGTGAGCAAGCCCGAGGTCGTGATCCGCGAGGTGAACGGCAAGCAGCACGAGCCCTACGAGCTCGCCCAGCTCGACTTCCCCGAGCAGTACATGGGCATGATCACCGAGTCCATGGCCCTTCGTAAAGGTCGCATGACCGAGATGAAGATGTCGGGCTCGGGCCGCGTGCGCATCGAGTTCCGCGTGCCGTCGCGTGGCCTCATCGGCTTCCGTGGGTCGTACCTCAACGACACCCGCGGCATGGGCATCATGAACACCATCTTCGAGGGCTTCGACGAGCACGCGGGCTACATCCCGTTCCGCCAGAACGGCTCGCTCCTCGCCGACCGCACCGGTCAGACCACCGCGTATGCGCTGTACAACCTCCAGGCGCGCGGCGCGCTGTTCGTCGGCGCCGGTGTCGAGGTGTACGAGGGCATGATCGTCGGTGAGAACACCCGCGAGAACGACATGAACCTCAACGTGTGCCGCTCCAAGCAGCTCACGAACATCCGCACCACGTCGGCGGATGAGAAGCTCGTGCTCGTGCCGCCGATCATCCTCACCTTAGAGAAGGCCCTGGAGTTCATCTCCGACGACGAGCTCGTCGAGGTGACGCCCCACCACATCCGGATGCGCAAGCGGATCCTCGCGGGCAACATGCGCTCCGTCGTGCGTGGTGAGCGCGCTGACGCCGCCAAGAAGAAGTAGACTGAGGGGGCAACCCCTGGCGGCTTGAGGTCCCCATGCGTCACCTTGTCTGGCTCTCCCTGATGCTCGTCGCCTGCAAAGGCGGCGATGACGACGGGGAGACCCCGGCGGACTCGGTGACCGGCGGCGACGCCGACGACAGCTCCACCACCGGAGACGACGACTCCAGCGGTGGGGATGACGACTCCAGCGGTGGGGATGACGACTCCAGCGGCGGAGACGACGACTCCGGCCAGCCCGACGCCGATGGCGACGGCTCCCCCGACACGCTCGACTGCGACGACGCCGACCCGCTCATCTTCCCTGGCGCGGATGAGTCCTGCGGCGACGGCCAAGACAACGACTGCGACGGCCTGCTCGACTGCGAAGACGGCCAGTGCGCCGCGTCTTCGTCCTGCGCGGAGCTCGACTGCGAAGACGGCCTCGACAACGACGAGGACGGCCTCGCCGACTGCGACGACGAGGACTGCTGGACGAGCTGCCCCACGGCGCGGGTGGTCTCCCGGGTGACCGGCGGCAACCTGACCGGCGCCGTCGACATCACCCGCACCGGCGTCGACAGCTCGACCTACTCCAGCTTCCTGAGCATGGAGGCCTACGAGCGGGTGTCTGAAGAGGCCGGGCGCCTGGTCGCCCGCTCCGTCGAGGGCTCGGCCCGGGTGTACATGAGCGGGGCGACCTTCACCTGCCTGTTCAACGTCGACACCGCCAGCGCCAGCTTCTTGTGGACCCAGACCCGCACCGGCAAACGCTCGTGGACGTATGACTCCTCCCGTGGGAACTGGAGCTTCCAGGGCTCGGAGTCAACGACCACCTCCAGCTCCACCCCCGGGGAGATCCTCCGCACGGGGCTCACCGTGAGCGAGGGCTGCCCCTTGCCCGTCGAGTCGCTGCTGCCGACGCAGCTCGGTCGCGGCGCCCGGATTCCCGGCGTCGACGTCACCTGGTACGCGGGCAGCGTCGACGGCTCCAACGTCTCGACGGTCTCGTCTTACGCCTCGGGCGACACCTTCCGCGCCGTGCTCACGAGCACCTTCACGGCCTCGCCGGTGTTCACGAACGGCGACTACGAGCTGACCGTCCCCCTGGAGTAGCCCCTCGGGCTAACGCGCGGGCGGCGGATCCTTCCGGATCTCGTGGTAGTCGCTGTCGGTGTTCACCGACCAGAGGTCGTGCTTGGCGCCATACAGGTTCTCGACGGCCAGAAGCGCCGTGAGGATGCTGTGGTCGGCGTTGTTGTACTTGAACATGCCGTAGCGCCCGACCGCGTACAGGTTCTTGAGCCCCCGAAGCTCGTTCACGACCTTGTCCAGGTGCGCCTCATAGCCCCGGTTGTAGACCGGGTACGCCCGGGGCACCCGCACCACCGTGCCGTCGATGACCTTCCCGCCGCGCAGAAGCCCCGTCGCCTGGATCTCTTTGGTGCCGAGCGCGATGAGCTCCTCGTTGGACATCTTCCACAAGGCGTCGTCATCGCTGCAGAAGTACTCCAGGCCCAAGGCCGTCGTCTTCGGGTCGGGCACCATCTCCGGCGACCAGTTGCCGAAGTTCTGGATGCGCCCCAAGAGCAGGCGCTTGTCGTGGACATAGATCCAGTTGTCGGGGAAGAGGTCGGGCTTGTCGATGATGAGGTCGATGGTGAGCAGGTGGCGGAACCGGAGCTGCCGGCTCGCCTCCAGCACGTCGGGGCTGGGGAGCGGGCGCAGCCCTTGCACCAACAAGGTGAGCGGCATCGACGAGATCACCGCGTCGGCCTCCATCGTGGTCTCGACGCCGTCGGGGCCTTGCACCCGCACCCGGCGCACCACGCCGCCCTCGTGCTCCACGCCCAGGGCCGTGTGCCGCAAGCGCACCTTGCCGCCCTTGGCCTCGACGAGCAGCTTCATGCGGTCGTACATCAGGCCGGGGCCCGTGCGGGGGTAATAAAAACGCTCGATGAGCGAGGTGACCTCCTCCTTCTTGGCGCCCGGGCGCAGGCGCCGCAGGGGGCGCGCCAGCGCGTCTTTTACCGCTGTGGAGAGCTCCAGGTTCTTGATGCGCTGGCTGGCCCACTCCGCGCCGATCTCGTTGGTGGGCAGGCCCCAGACCTTCTCGGTGTAGGACTTGAAGAAGATGTCGAAGAGGCGGTCGCCGAAGCGGTTGGAGACCCACTCCTCGAAGTTGTCTTCGCCGCCACGGGGGCGCAGCCGGGCGCGGGCGTAAGACACGGCGCAGCGAGCGGACTCGACGGGGCCGAGGTTACGCAGGGCGTTCGTGGCGCGCAGGGGGTAGTCGAAGAAGCGGCCGCCGTAGAAGATCCGGCTCAGGCGCGGGCGCAGCAAGAAGTCTTCGCCGAGCACCTCCTCCCACAGCTTCTGCACCTCGTCGAACTTCGTGAAGAAGCGATGCCCGCCGAGATCGAAGTAGTAGCCCTTGTAGTTCACCGTGCGGCTGATGCCGCCGACGCCGTCCGCGCGCTCCAGCACGGTGACGTCCGCGCCCCGTTTACACAGGTCCAACGCCGCCGCGAGTCCGGCGGGTCCCGCGCCGAGGACGATGACCTTCATGGTACGCGCGCTCCGATCTTTGGAGGGGTGCTCCGAGCATCCTACACCTTCAGGCGCCCGCCGTGGGCGCTGTGGGAGGATCCCGCCGAGGCTTGACGAGGGGCTGACCAAGCCCCCCGCCCAAGCCCGTGAGGCTCAAGGCGCCGCCGCGTCGCCCCAGCGCGCCTCGGGGTCGAAGTCGTCGGCGGGCACGGTGCGTAAGTAGGCGTAGATCGCGCGTTTGTCCTCATCCGAGAGGCGGCTGTAGCTGTCGCGCACCTTCTCGTGCATCACCCAGTCCTCCCGCGCGCTCGTGCCGTCGGGCTTCTCTCCCGTGTCAGAAAGCGGACCATGTCGTCCTCAGACCAGGCGCCGATCCCGGCCTCGACGTGGGGCGTGAGGTTGGGGTGGATCTCCAGCTTGCCCAGGTTGGCGCCGCCCGCCAGGTAGCGCCCGCGCCTCATGCGCCCGATCTTGCTGCGGGGCGTGTGGCATTGGTCGCAGTAGGTGACGGCCTGGACGAGGTACTCCCCCCGGCTCTCCTGGGCGGTCTGCCCGGGGCTCGCCGCCATCGGGCCCGCTCGAAACTCCATGAGGCGCCAGATGTTGAGCGTGCCGGGCAAGGCGTAGATCGGCCGGGGCTCGTGGGCGCGCTCCTCGCTCGTGACGGCGGGCTGGGCGCTGACGTACACCCAGAGCGCGTGGATGTCGGCGTCGCTCATCAAGGTGTAGGCCATCGTCGGGAAGGTCGGCCAATAGAGCCGCCCGTCCGGCGCGCGGCCGTCCCGCATCGCCGTGAAGAAGTCGCCTTCAGTCCAGGCGCCGATGCCCTGCTCGACGTCGGGGCTGATGTTCGGCGCGTAGAACGTGCCGAAGACCGTGGGGTTGTCGCGCCCGCCGCCGAGGTGCGGCAGCCCGGGGACGCTGTGGCAGCCCACGCAGCCCGCCGCGTGGTAGAGCAGCTCGCCCTGCTGGTAGACGGGGTCGTCCCCAGGGGCGGCGTAGGCGGTCGCGAGGGCGAGGAGCGTGAGGGTCAGGCGCATCGGGGGCCTCCGAGGG
>JBEAVX010000567.1:0-4523 GCA_041160755.1 Pseudomonadota bacterium | reverse complement strand
ATCACCCCGCCGCCGCCCACTTCCCCGAGGGGCGCTACCTCAAGTTCGGCGTCTGGCGCTGTATGGACGCCTGAGCGCGGCGCCTCACACAACCCCGGGGTCGAACTCTCAAGTTCGGCGTCTGGCCAAGGACGCCTGATCCTAACGCGGAGCCCTCAAGCTCGGGGTCTGGCGCTGTTCTGACGCCAGACCCCCGCTTGAGCCGCTCAGGCCGCGCTCACTCCTGGATCTGGGTGTTCGCGAGGTCGGCGCGGATCTTGTTGATCGCGCTGCCGGCCTTGAACCACTCAAACTGCTCGGGGGAGTAGGTGTTCTTCGTGGCGATGCGCTCCACGGTGCCGTCGCTGTGGGTGACCACCAAGGTCGGCGAGCCGCCCTCGGGGATACGCGCCACGCCCTCGATGGAGATCACGTCGTCGCCCTTCACCCGGTCGTAGTCGGCGGGGTTGGCGAAGGTGAGCGCGAGGATGCCCTGCTTCTTGAGGTTCGTCTCGTGGATGCGGGCGAAGCTGCGCACGACCAAGGCGCGACCGCCCATGTGCCGGGGCTCCATGGCGGCGTGCTCGCGGCTTGAGCCCTCGCCGTAGTTCTCATCGCCGATGATCACCCAGCCTTGGCCCGCGGCCTTGTACTGCTTGGCGAGGTCGGGGTGCGACGCGCGCTCGCCGGTGAGCTGGTTCACGCCGACGCCGTTCTCGCCGGTCTGGTCGTTCAGCGCGCCCAGCATGAGGTTGCCGGAGATGTTCGTGAGGTGACCCCGGTACTTGAGCCAGGGGCCCGCCGCCGAGATGTGGTCCGTCGTGCACTTGCCCCGGGCCTTCACCAAGATCCGCAGGTTGAAGATGTCCTCACCGTCCCAGGCCGTGAACGGCGACAGGCGCTCCAGGCGGTCGGAGCCCGGCTTGATGGCGACCTCGACGCCCAGGCGCTCCTTCATCGGCAAGGGCGCGACGAAGCCGTCGAAGCCCTCCTTGAAGCCCGTGGGGGGCAGCTCAGCGCTCTCGGGCGGCGTCAACATGAACGGCTGGCCGTCGGCGCCGATGAGGGAGTCGGTGATGGGGTTGAAGCCCAGGTCACCGGCCAAGGCCACCGCCGTCACGAGCTCCGGGGAGCCGATGAACGAGAGCGTCTCGGGGTTGGCGTCGTTGCGGCCGCGGAAGTTGCGGTTGAAGGAGTTGAAGATGGTGTTCACCTCCCCCTTCTTGACCTCGTCCCGGCGCCACTGGCCGATGCACGGGCCGCAGGCGTTGGAGAGCACGGTGCCGCCGATGGCGTCCAGGTCGCCGGCCTGGCCGTCGCGGATGATCGTGGCGTAGATGGTGTCCGAGCCGGGGCTCACCATGAACGGCACCTTCGAGCGCACGCCATGCGCCCGGGCCTGCCGCGCCACATGGGCCGAGCGGCCGATGTCTTCATAGGAGGAGTTCGTGCACGAGCCGATGAGCGCCGCGCTGAGCTTGGTGGACCAGCCGTTCGCCTTGGCGTCCGCCGCCATCTGGGAGATGGGCCGGGCGAGGTCGGGGGTGTGGGGGCCGACGACGTGGGGCTCCAAGGTGGAGAGGTCGATCTCGATGACGCGGTCGTAGTAGGCGCTGGGGTTGGCCTCGACCTCGGGATCGGCGCGGAGCTCGCTCGCGTGGGCCTCGGCGAGCTGGGCGATCTCTTCGCGGCCCGTGGCGCGCAGGTAGGTCGCCATGCGGTCGTCGAAGGGGAAGAGCGACGTGGTCGCCCCGTGCTCGGCGCCCATGTTGCAGATCGTCGCTTTGCCCGTGGCGGAGATGCTCTCGCAGCCGGGGCCGAAGTACTCGACGATGGAGTTCGTGCCGCCCTTGACCGTGAGGATCTCACAGACCTTGAGGATGACGTCTTTGGGGCTCGACCAGCCGTTGAGCTTGCCGGTGAGCTTCACGCCGATGAAGCCGGGGTTCAAGACCTCCCAGGCCATGCCGACCATGGCGTCCACAGCGTCAGCGCCGCCGACGCCGACGGCGATCATGCCCAGGCCGCCCGCGTTGGGGGTGTGGGAGTCGGTGCCGATCATCATGCCGCCGGGGAAGGCGTAGTTCTCCAGCACGACCTGGTGGATGATGCCCGCGCCGGGCTTCCAGAAGCCGACGCCGTAACGCTCGGACACGCTGCGCAAGAACGAGAACACCTCAGCGTTCTCGACGTTCGAGCTGTTGAGGTCGGCCTCGGCGCCGACGTAGGCGCGGATGAGGTGGTCGCAGTGGACCGTCGAGGGCAAGGCCACCTCGTCGCGGCCCGCCGTCATGAACTGCAAGAGCGCCATCTGGGCCGTGGCGTCTTGCATCGCGACGCGGTCGGGGTGCAGGGCCAGAAAGCTCTTGCGGCGCTCAAACTCGGCGGACTCAGGCTCGGCGAGGTGGGAGAAGAGGATCTTCTCGCCTAAGGTGAGCGCCCGGCCCAGGCGGCGACGCCCGATGGCGTGGCGGGCGGCTTGGGCCTCATACAGCTTCCGGATGGCGGCGACTTGGATCATGGTGGTGTGGCTCCGGTTCGGGCAGGGGATGTCATGGGCCTCCTTAACCGCTCAGCCGGGCAGCGCCGGGGGTGGTTTGGGGGCGAGGCGACGCAAGAACGGGCCGAGGAAGGCGTCGGGCAAGATCGCCGCGAGGCGGCTCGCCCAGGCCAAGGGCCAAGGAAAGACGAGGCTGTCGCGGCCGGCCAACAAGGCCCGCACCATCCGCCGGGCGGTGTCGCCAGCGTCCATGGTGAACGGCGGGTACGCGCCGCCCGCTTGGGGCTTGAGCATGTCGGTCTTGACGTAGCCGGGGCAGAGGTCGGTGACGGTGACGCCGCTGCCGCGCAGGTCGGCGCGCAGGGCCTCCAGAAACGCGCTCGCCCCGGCCTTTGAGGCGCCATAGGCCGCGATCTGGGGGATCGGCCGCATCCCGGCGATGGACGTCACCGCGCCGATGCGCCCGTGGCCGCGCTGGGTCATGGCGGGGAGCACGGCGCCGATGGCGAGCACGACCCCCTCCAGGTTGGTGCGCAGAACGCGCCGAACGTGCGCCAGATCAAGGTTTGTGGCGTCGGTGTTCTCGCCGATCCCGGCGTTGGCGATGATGACCTCGACGGGCCCCAGCACCTCCTCCAAGGCGGCGATGGCGGCCTTGAGCTGGGCCGAATCGTTCACGTCCGCCGCCCGGTACGCCGCGACGCCGCCCCGGGCGCGCACCCGCTCGGCGACCTCGGCCAGCCGATCCGTGCGCCGGGCGATGAGCCCCACGTCATAGCCCTCCAGCGCCAGCTCCAGGGCCAAGGCCGCGCCGATGCCCGAGGAGGCCCCTACGATGAGCGCGTGCTGTCCCATCAGCCCTTCTCCCCGAGGCGCAGAAACCAGCGCGCCGCACGATCAAAGAGGAAGGCCGGGATGAGGCGCGAGAGCCCCAACGCGAGGCCCAAGAACCACGGCGTGGTGACCACCCCGCCGCCGCCGCGCTGCACCCGGGCGACGATCACCTCGGCCAGATCCCCCGCCTGCCAGGTGCCCGGCATCGGGAAGGTGTTGCCCGCGGTCATGTCCGTGGCGACAAACCCCGGCTGAACGACGGTGACCGTGACGCCTTTGTCGGCGAGGTCAAAGGCCAAGGACCGGAAGAAGGACGAGACGGCGGACTTCGACGCCGCGTACGCGTGCCAGCCGGGCAAGGCCCGCAGGGCCGCAGAGGACGAGAGCACGACGAGCTGCCCCCGCCCACGGGCCAACATGCCGGGCAAGGCCACGGCGGCGGCGTTGATCGCCCCCTCGACGTTCACCCGCAGGATGTTGACCGCCACGTCCGCGTCGAAGGTCTCGGGGCGCTGGAAGCTCAAGACGCCCGCGTTGGCGATCATCACCTCGCAGGGGCCGAGCTCGGCCTCCAGCGACTCAAAGGCCGCGCGCATCGAGGCCTCATCGGCCACATCCGCGACGGCCCAGGCCGCCTTGGCGCCGCGCTGGGTGAGCTCCGCGGTGAGCGCCTCCAGGAGCGCTTGTCGGCGGGCGACGAGGCCGACGCTGTACCCCGCGCGGGCCAAGGAGCGGGCGAGGGCCGCGCCGATCCCGACCGACGCCCCGGTGATGATGACGTGTCCAGGCATCGCCGCAGCGTATCGGCGTGATGCGGGGAGGGCAAGGTGGCGCCACCGCGATAGACGCCCGCCCCATGAAGCCTCAAACCTGGCCGCTGTTCGTCGTCGCCCCCCCGGGCCTCGAAGCCCCCCTCGCCGCCGAGCTCGGCGCGCTGACCGAGGGCGCGGTCAAGATCGAAGAAGGCGGCGTGCGCCTGCAGGGCGACATGCTCGACGCCGCGGCGATCTGCCTCTGGAGCCGCTGCGCCGCCCGCACGCTGCTCATCGTCGGCGACGAGCTCCCCGCCCCGTCCCTGCAGCAGCTCCACGCGGAGGTCGCCCGCCTGCCCTGGCGCACCTTCCTGCACCCCGGCCAGCCCCTCGTCGTGAAGGCGACCGTCAAGGAGGCCCAGTTCAAGCGCGCCGAGCTCGGCGGCGAGGGGGGCTTC
>JBEAVX010000560.1:0-4539 GCA_041160755.1 Pseudomonadota bacterium | reverse complement strand
CTCTAAGGTGGACTCACCGAAGGAGCCGCCGCCGACGCTGTAGCCGCTGGAGGCGCCGCCGCCGTCCACGCCGTTCGCGGACGCGCCGCCGCCGCCGCCGCCGCCGCCGGGGCCCCAGCCGCCGCCCGTGGACACGCTCGCGGTGCTGTCCGCCGCGGCGCCGCCGCTCCCGCCGTGGGTGTAAGACGTGCCCGAGCCGAACTCGACCGCCTCACCGCCGTTGGGGGCGCCGCCGCTGCCGTTGCCGTTGCCGCAGTCGCCGCCGGCGCCGCCGCCGCCGCCGCCGGCCACGGCGTCACCGCCGTCGGGGCCGGTGCTCGACCCGGAGTCGAGGCCGTCACCGCCCGAGGCGTCGAGGGTGCCCCCGATGGACACGGTGTCGGCGATGATGACCAGGGGCTCGTCGCCGGTGACGCTCAGGGTCGCGCCGGGAGAGATGGTGAAGCTGGTGAAGTACCAGACGCCGCCCTCGATCGTGTCGCTGCCCGTCGTGAGCGCGTAGGCGCCGTCCGAGCCGTCGCCGCAGACACACTCCAGCACGCTGGCGTCGCCGTCGTCGCAGTCCTCAGCGTTGTCGGTGTAGCCCGTGGGCGTCAAGCAGGCGAAGGCGCTGCTGTCTTCGTCCCCGGCGCCGTCGTTGTCGGCGTCGAGGTACCAGGTGGAGGCGGTGCTGAGGTCGAGGGTCGGGTCGGCGTCGTCGATGAGGCCGTCGCAGTTGTTGTCCAGTCCGTCGCAGACCTCAAGGCCGTCGGGGGAGATCGTCTCGTCGCCGTCGTTACAGTCCGAGGCGTCGGCGACGGCGTCGGCGGGCTGCTCACAGGCGAGCTGGGGCGCGGTGGGGTCGCCGTAGCCGTCGAGGTCGGCGTCGGCGTACCACTCCGCGGCGTCGATGGCGTCCTCTTCGTCCACGAGGCCATCGCAGTCTTCATCCCCGCCGCCGCAGAGCTCGTCCGCGCTGGGGCTCACGCTCGGATCGCCGTCGTCGCAGTCGTCCGCGCTGGTCACGGAGCCCGTGGGCGGCTCGCAGGCGGTGACGCTCGTGGTGGGGTCGCCGTGGCTGTCCCCGTCGGCGTCGGCGTAGAAGGTTCCGCCCGTCGAGGCGTCGAGGGAGTCATCGTCGGCGTCGACGAGGCCGTCGCAGTCGTTGTCGAGGCCATCGCAGGCCTCCACGGCGCCCTCGTTCACCGCGGGGTCGTTGTCGTCGCAGTCCGCGTCGCCGATGAAGCCGTCGCCGTCACCGTCGAGGGCGACGTCGCCGGTGTCGTCCGTGGGCGCGTCGTCTTTGCAGCCGAGGGGCAGGGTGAACAGCAGCGAGAGAACGAGCAGGTGCCGAGTCATGGGCGCTCCAGGGGGTTGGTTTCCCTGGAGTTTACCGGATCTTTCGCTGGATGGTGGGCTTCGCTCAGCCCGTGGCCTTGGGCACGTTCAACAGCCGCTCCAGCACGCCACGGTTGCCCTGGATGGCCGTGCGCTGGAGGTAGAGATCGAGGCCGCGCAAGCCGCCGAGCTCCTCGCCGCCGCCGGCCCTGCCTGGCCCGCCGTGGTTGAGCTGGGGCAGCACCATGCCATGCGGCGTGGCCTGGTCGGCGACCTTCTTGTCCACCGTGAGCACGCGGCCGTTGTACGGCGTGAGCTCCAGGAGCACCTCCGCCAAGAAGTCGCGGTCGTCCGTCGCCACGCTCGTCGCCAGAGAACCTTCGCCCAACGCGACGATCTGCGCGGCCTGGGCGGCGCTGCCGTCGTAGGGCAGCACCGTACACACCGGCCCGAAGACCTCGTGGCGGTGGACGTTCGGGGCGTTCAGGCTGTCTCGGGCGCGCAGCACCACGGGCGCGGCGTAAGCCCCTTTGCCCTCGGGGGCGCCGACGCCGTTGAACGGCGCCGCAGACCCGAAGACGATCTCGGCGTCTTGGCTGAGCAAGGCCACGCCCGCGCGGTAGTCGTCAAGCTGGGAGAGGGTGGTGAGCGGGCCCATCGTCACCGTGGCGTCGGCGGGGTTGCCCACGACCACCCGGGAGAGCGCGTCGCTGAGATCCTCGATCACGGCGTCTACGAGGGCCTCGGGCACGATCACCCGGCGGATGGCCGTACACTTCTGCCCGGCCTTCTGGGTCATCTCCACCTGCACGGCGCGCACGAACCAGTTGTAGACGTCGTCCCCGCGCTCCACATCGGGGCCGAGCACGGCGGCGTTGAGGCTGTCGGCCTCGACGTTCACCGCGACGCTGCGCTGGGTATGGCAGTTACTGCCACGGAGGGTGGCCCCGGTGTTCGCCGAGCCGGTGAAGGCCAGCACGTCTTGGCCGCCGAGCTGGTCCAAGAGGTCGCCCGCCGAGCCCGCGATGAGCTGCAAGGCGCCCTCGGGCAAGATCTTGCCGTCGATGAGGATCTTCACCATCTCGTAGGTGAGCCAGGCCGTCGAGGTGGCGGGCTTGGTGATCACCGGCATCCCGGCGAGCCAGGCCACGGCGGCCTTCTCGAAGGTGCCCCAGGCGGGGAAGTTGAAGGCGTTCACATGCACGGCGACCCCACGCTTGGGCGCGCGGACGTGCAGGCCGACGAAGCGGGCGTTCGTGCGGGAGAGCACCTCGGTGTCGCCGTCGATGAGGTGGTGCACGTCGCCGAGGCCCTTGCCGACGGAGGCGTAGTACGAGAGCGTCGCCGTGGCGCCATCGACGTCAAACTTGGCGTCGCCCCGGGTGCTGCCGCCGTTGAGCTGGGCGACGTCGAGGAGGCGCTCACGCTCGGCGTAGATCGCGCGGCTGGCCTCTTTGAGGAGCGCGGCGCGCTGGGCAAACGTCAGCGCACGAAGGGCCGGGCCGCCGACGTCCCGGGCGTGCTTCACCGCGGCGGCGAAGTCTAAGCCCCGCGTAGAGGCCTCGGCGACGGGGGCCTCGGTGGCGGGGTCGATGAGGACGGCGAAGGGCGCCTGGCCCTCGAACCACGCGCCGTTGACGTAAGACTTGAGCCGGACCATGGGGAGCCTCCGAGCGGAGCGCACGCTTAACCTCTGCGGCGCGCGACTGCCTTCCTGGGAGGCGCAGGATACGAGGGGGCCATGTCGGACGCGCGCCCACCCTTGAGCCTGCCCGAGCGGCCTCGCGCGCTCGCCGGATGAGCCACGACGCGCCGACCCCCCGGAGGCAGGCCTGGGCCTGGGCCTTACGAACCACGGCCTTCGCGCTCTTGGGCATGTTGGCGGCGAGCACGACGGCCCAGCTGGCCTTCCCCGGCGATCGGGGCCTGGCGATGGCCGTGCTCGTCCAGGGCCTCGTGTTCTTGGGGATCGGCCTGTGGGGCCGCCCGTCGCTCACCGTCGGCGCGCTGCGGCGCTGGCCGCTCTTGGGCTTGGGCCTGCCGATGGGGCTGCTCTCGACCTGGGTGGGGGAGGGCGTGTCGGCGCTGCTGGGCGCCCCGCCCGAGGGCTGGTCCTTGCTCTCCAAGCTCGCCGTGGGCCCAGAGTCGGCGTTGATCCTGGTCGCCGCCGGGATCGTCGCGCCGCTCGGCGAGGAGCTGCTGTTTCGTGGGGCGATCTTCGGCGCCTTGGCCCGCGCCGGGGGGACGGGCTTGCCCATCGTCGGCTCGGCGGCGCTGTTCGGGCTGATGCACCTCACGCCGGGCCACGCGGCGGCGGCCTTCGTCTCCGGGCTGTGCCTCGGCTGGATGCGGGCGGTGACCGGCTCGGTGTGGCCGGGGGTGGTCGCCCACGCGCTCAACAACCTGCTGTGGTGGTGGATCGCCAGCGCAGGCGCCCCGCCGAGCCCGAGCCCGAGCCCCACGATCCTTGGGCTGTGCGCGGCGGTGTGGATCTTGGCGATTCGACAATGGCCGACGGGATCGTCGGTGTGTGTCAAATCTGAACCCTTCTGACGGTTTTGTCAGATAAAACTTGCGGACAGCGTCAGGTCTGTTCATGGTGAGGGCAGGGGATGAGTCCCCATCCCCACTGGAGGACGAGGCCATGATCGGGATCCCTCTCGCCTGGGCATACGGACACGTCGCGGAGTGGGCCATCCACCGTTGGGTGCTGCACGGGGCCGGGAAGAAGCGGGGCGCGCCGTTCTCGTTCCACTTTCACGAGCACCACCGCGCCTCCCGCACCAACAACTTCGTCGATCCGGTCTACCAGGGCTCCGTGTTCCAGTGGAACGCCGCGGGCAAAGAGACGCTCGCCTTGGGCCTGCTGACCTTGGCCCACATCCCGCTCGTGCCCATCGCGCCCTGGTTCACCGCGACCTTGTTCGCGTCCGGCGTGCAGTACTACCGGGTTCACAAGCGCTCCCACCTCGACACCGACTGGGCCCGGGAGCACATCCCGTGGCACTACGATCACCACATGGGCCCCGACCAGGACGCCAACTGGGGCGTGCGCTCGGACTGGGTGGACCGCCTGCTGGGCACCCGGGTGGAGTACGCCGGCACCGAGAGGGAGGCGAAGGACCGCCGCCGCCGCGAGCGACGCGCCCAGCCCGCGCCAGCGCCCGAGGTGACGCCGCAGACGCCGCGCCGGGCGGCCTGAGGCGGGTCGTGGGCGAGGCG